>NZ_JBNNJZ010000325.1:0-9417 GCF_050270335.1 Streptomyces sp. NPDC059900 | reverse complement strand
CAACACGGGGCGTTGGGGGGGGGGGGGGGGCTACGCCTCCTGGTCTCGGGGGGGGGGGGGGGCCGGGGGGGGGGGGGGGGTCGAGGTCACCACGGAGGCCCAGCACGGCCAGGCGGTCCTCGTGGTGTCGAACACGGGTCCCGTCGTGCCCGCGTACGAGATCGACAACCTCTTCGAGCCGTTCAGGAGGCTGCGGACCGAGCGGACGGGCAGCGACAAGGGCGTCGGGCTTGGCCTGTCGATCGCCCGGTCGGTGGCGCGGGCCCACGGGGGCCGTATCATCGCGGAGCCGCGCGAGGGGGGAGGGCTCGTGATGCGAGTCACCCTTCCTCTCTGAGATGCTGCCGCGGACGCGCCGATGTGTTCGCTTTGCGCGGAATTTTCTGGACCTGCTCCCGGAGATTCCATGTGCGATCGATCACAGGAGCGATTTTTCGGCCATCTACTCTCCGTGATCGTGAAAGTCGTCGGAAAGCCGGGAAAATCCGGGTTTTCGGGGGTCTTGATCACGGGAAGTACACGGGGTGGCGCCTGTGAAGTGCGACATCCGGACCGTGTACGGTCCCGATCGCCATCCAAACCGATCACCTCTTCAGGGGTGCGGTTGGGTGTCGATTGAGTAACAGACCTTGATGTGAGGCAAAATCTCCGCCTCAGGTCGGGCACAAGTCCGGCCTCTCATGCGTTACGTGCGCTGAGACACCGCAGACACCCAGAGGGGGAGAGCGACATGGCAACGGACTACGACACCCCACGCAAGACCGACGATGACGTCAACGAGGACAGCATCGAGGAACTGAAGGCGCGGCGGAACGACAAGTCGACCTCGGCCGTAGACGTCGACGAGTTCGAGGCCGCAGAGGGCCTTGAGCTGCCCGGCGCGGACCTTTCGAACGAAGAGCTCGCTGTTCGGGTGCTCCCGAAGCAGCAGGACGAGTTCACCTGCATGAGCTGCTTCCTGGTGCACCACCGCAGCCAGCTGGCCAAGGAGAAGAACGGCCAGCCGATCTGCCGCGACTGCGACTAGGGCAGGGTCGGCCGTGACAGGCTCGACCCCGCCCAGGAAGCGCCGCTTCCGCAAGCGTGGAGCGGACCAAGAGAACGGCGCCTTCGACGGCGTGCGTGACGACGAGCGGGGCTCTTCCCCCAACGGAAAAGCCTCGCTCGGACCAGCGAACGCCCTGGAGGCGGCACACGACGCGACGGCGGTCGACAAGGCGTCCGGGACCAACGGGTCCAAGGGCCGCGTTGCCGCCGTCACGAACGGAGTCAGGGCGGGCGTACGCGCGAGCGGACGCGCCGCCAGAGCCGGCATCGGCTATCTCGCCGACCGGATCATCGAGAACGCCCCGCGGATCCCGGTCCGCGACCTGGACACCCTCCGCAAGCAGTTCCCGGGCCTCGGCCCCGATCAGCTCGCGGACAAACTCATCTCCGGCGCGGCCAACGCGACCTCGACGGTCGGCGCCGGAATCGGCGCGGCGGTGATGCTGCCCGTGCCGCCCGCGATGCCCGCGGAGCTGGCCGCCGAGATCACCGGCGTCGCGGCGATCGAGCTGAAGCTGATCGCCGAACTCCACGAGGTCTACGGCCGCCGCCCGCCCGGCAATCTCAAGGAGCGCAGCTCCGCCTACCTCACCGCGTGGACCGAGGAGCGCGGCATCGACGTAGCGAAGCCCGCGACGGTCAACGCGGCGCTCGGCGGCCAGATGAAGCGCGAGCTGCGCCAGCAGATCATGAAACGCATGGTGCGGAACCTCCCGAACCTGATGCCCTTCATGGTCGGCGCCGCGGTCGGGGCGGTGATGAACCGCCGGGACACCAGGAAACTCGCTGAGCGGGTCCGTGCGGACCTGCGGAGGTCGCAGGTGCCCTGGGGCGCCCTCATCGAGCTGCCGCCCCTTGAGCAGCCCGCGCAGCCCCTGGACCCGTCACGTCCGGGCAACCCGCCAGAGGAGCTGGGCGCCTGACGCGCCTAGGAAGCCCGTACGGCCGTGAGCGCGGCCGCGAGCGCCTCGGGGTGCCGCGTCGACACGTACACGTAGGGAGTCGGGTCCTGCGGGTCCGTGATCTCCACGCGCAGCGCCGTGGGGATGTAGGCGCGCAGCAGCATGAAGGCGCGCGGATCGGCCTTCGGCCCGCGCCAGGCGCGCGCCTCCTCCGCGTCGAGCACCTCGGCCTCGCCCAGGGCGGAGACCGGGATCTTCGCGTCTCCCACGACGAGTGAGTCCGCCACCACGCGGATCCGCGGGGAGCCGTACGAACTGGTGACGACCGCGGCGACCGCCGTGCCGGCGGCCAGGCCGCCGAGCAGCGGCAGGGTGCCGAAGGGGAGCATGATCAGCGCCGCCGCGATGCCGACCAGGAGCGAGACAAGCCACCAGGAACGGGGTGCCGTCAGGCGTTCTTCGTAAGGCTGCATGCCAGCAAGCTTGGCACGATGAGTGGAGTCGGTGGACTCGCGGGTAAGGTCTGCGGTCGTGAGTGGTACTTCAGCAGCTCTGACGCCCCCGGCCGACGCAATAGCGCCCGTCCGCCACCCCGACGCGCCCGCCCCCGGCGAGCTCATCGGAGCCCATTACGAGCACTGCTTCGGCTGCGGCGAGGGGCAGGCCCACGGGCTGCACCTCGCGACGCGGGCCGGCGAAGACGTGGGCGTCACCGCCGAGTTCACCGTCCGGGAGGCCCACCAGGGCGCGCCGGGCCTCGCCCACGGCGGGGTGCTCGCCACGGCGCTCGACGAGACGCTCGGCTCGCTGAACTGGCTGCTGCGGGTGATCGCCGTGACCGGCCGCCTCGAGACCGACTTCGTACGGCCCGTGCCCCTGGGCACCGTGCTCTTCCTCGACGCCGAGGTGACCGCGGTCGCCGGGCGGAAGATCTATTCGCGGGCCACCGGGCGGATCGGGGGCCCCGACGGGCCCGTCGCCGTCCGTGCCGAGGCCCTCTTCATCGAGGTCAAGGTCGACCACTTCATCGAGAACGGCCGTCCCGAGGAGATCCGGGCCGCGATGGACGACCCGGACCAGACCCGCCGCGCACGTGCCTTCGAGGTGAACCCGTGACCCCCGTGACCCCCGTGACCGCCGCGCTCCGGCCGGAGCTCGACGTCCAGATCCGCCGTGTCGACCCTGAGGTGCCGCTGCCGTCGTACGCGCAGCCCGGCGACGCGGGGGCGGACCTGCGGACCACCGCAGCATGCGAACTCGCTCCCGGTGAGCGGGCGGTGCTGCCCACCGGGGTGTCTATCGCGCTCCCGGAGGGGTACGCGGCCTTCGTGCACCCGCGATCGGGGCTCGCCGCACGCTGCGGTGTCGCCCTGGTGAATGCCCCGGGGACGGTGGATGCCGGGTACCGTGGAGAGATCAAGGTGATCGTGGTGAATCTCGATCCGCGCGAGAGCGTGCGGTTCGAGCGCTTCGACCGGATTGCCCAACTGGTCGTCCAGCAGGTCGAGAAGGTGCGCTTCCGCGAGGTGGCGGAGCTTCCCGGCTCGGCGCGGGCCGAGGGGGGCTTCGGGTCCACCGGCGGCCATGCTGCCGTGGGCGCAGGCTCGGATCAACAAACGGGTGGGAATCGATACGCATCGGTCGTATCTGACCGGGAAGGACAGTGACGTGTTCGGACGTCGCAAGAAGGACAGTGCCGCCGAGGACGCGGCGGGCGAGGCCGAGCAGGTCGTCGGGGCCCCTGACGGCGCTGACAGTGACGACACGGCCGCGGCGCCGTCGCGCGTGGCGCTCGAGCCCGAGCCCCGCCCCGACGGTCCCTGGGACGCCTCGGAGGTCCGTGAGCCCGGAGAGGGCCGCGTAGACCTGGGCGGCCTCTTCGTACCGGGTGTCGAGGGCATGGAGCTGCGGGTGGAGGTCGCCGGTGACGCGATCGTCGCCGCGACCGTCGTGCTCCAGGACAGCGCCATCCAGCTCCAGGGCTTCGCGGCCCCCAAGAAGCAGGGCATCTGGAGCGAGGTCCGCGAGGAGATCGCCTCGGGCATCACCCAGCAGGGCGGTGTCATCGACGAGGTCGAGGGCCCCCTCGGCTGGGAGCTGCGCGCGCAGGTGCCGGTGCAGCTGCCGGACGGCACCGGCGGCGTGCAGGTCGTGCGCTTCATCGGTGTCGACGGTCCGCGGTGGTTCCTGCGCGGGGTCATCTCGGGCCAGGGCGCGGTGCAGCCGCAGGCCGCGGGACTCCTCGAACAGATTTTCCGGGACACCGTCGTCGTGCGCGGCGAGGGCCCGATGGCGCCCCGCGACCCGATCGTCCTGAAGCTGCCGGACGACGCCCAGATGGTCGCCGAGGGCACCGTCCAGCAGGAGCAGCAGGAGGGCTCGCGCTTCTCGGGCGGCATGGGCCAGCTCCAGCGCGGCCCTGAGATCACCGAGGTGCGCTAGCCGCCCCGGCAGAGCAGCGAGGCCGGTGGGCCGCATTCCCCGACGGGAGTGCGGCCCACCGGCCTTTTCGCGTTTTCGCAGGTGAGAGCGGTACGGCGGCGGCATCCGTAAGAGAGTCGTCAACGGAGTGCCAACGGACGTATGGGAGCCGTCAACGGCGGTCGAATCCGGCCACGGAGGGGGTTTGCTCAAGACGTCAGATCAATCGCATCTCATCTAGGAGCACACGATGGCCGACGTGGCCTTCGTCGTCACCACGCTCGCGGTCTTCGCACTGGTGGCGTTCATCGCCAAGGGGGTGGCGAAGCTGTGACTGCCGAGAACATCGTCGGCCTCGTCGTGGCCGTCGCCCTACTGGGCTATCTCGTCCTCGCTCTCGTGTTCCCGGAGAGGTTCTGAGTACGGCATGAGTCCTGTTCTAGCTGGTGTGCTCCAGTTCCTGGCGCTGATCGCGGCGCTGGCGCTGGCATACCGTCCGCTCGGCGACCACATGGCCCGGGTCTACACCTCCGACAAGCATCTGCGGGTCGAGAAGTGGATCTACAAGGGCATCGGCGCCGACCCGGACACCGAGATGCGCTGGCCCGCCTATCTGCGCGGGGTCCTGGCCTTCTCCGCCGTGAGCATGCTGTTCCTGTACCTGCTCCAGCGGCTCCAGGGTTCGCTGCCCGGCTCGCTCGGCTTCAAGTCCATCGACCCCGACCAGGCGTTCAACACCGCCGCGTCGTTCGTGGCGAACACCAACTGGCAGTCGTACTACGGCGAGCAGGCCATGGGCCACGTCGTGCAGACCGGCGGCCTCGCGGTGCAGAACTTCGTCTCCGCGGCCGTGGGCATCGCCGTCGCGGTCGCGCTGGTGCGCGGCTTCGCCCGCTCCCGCACGGGCGAGCTCGGCAACTTCTGGTCCGACCTGGTGCGCGGCACCGTCCGCATCCTGATTCCGATCTCCGTGATCGGCGCGGTCGTCCTGGTCGCCTGCGGCGCGATCCAGAACTTCTCCGGCATCCACGGAGTCGGCCAGTTCCTCGGCGGCAGCCAGCAGTGGAACGGCGGCGCCGTGGCCTCGCAGGAGGTCATCAAGGAGCTGGGCACCAACGGAGGCGGCTACTTCAACGCCAACTCCGCCCACCCCTTCGAGAACCCCAATGGTTTCTCCAACCTCTTCGAGATCTTCCTCATCCTGCTGATCCCCTTCGCGATCACCAGGACCTTCGGGCGGATGGTCGGCTCCCTCCGGCAGGGGTACGCGATCCTCGCCACGATGGTCACCATCTGGGTCGGGTTCACCGCGCTGATGATGTGGACGGAGTTCCACCACGGGGCTCCCGCGTTCGATGTCGCGGGCGGCGCGATGGAGGGCAAGGAGACGCGGTTCGGGATCAGCGGCTCGGCGATCTTCTCGGTCGCCACGACCCTGACCTCCACCGGCGCGGTCAACTCCTTCCACTCCTCCAACACCGGCTTCGGCGGCGGACTCGACCTCCTCGGCATGCAGCTGGGGGAGATCGCGCCCGGCGGTACGGGGTCGGGTCTGTACGGCATGCTGATCATGGCGATCATCGCGGTGTTCATCGCCGGACTGATGGTGGGGCGTACGCCGGAGTACCTCGGCAAGAAGATCGGCACCCGCGAGATCAAGCTGGCGGCCTGCTACATCCTGATCACCCCCGCCCTGGTGCTCGGCTTCACCGCGGTCTCGATGGCGCTGCCCACGCCCAAGGACTCGATGCTCAACTCCGGGGCGCACGGCTTCTCCGAGATCCTCTACGCCTACACCTCGGGCGCCAACAACAACGGATCGGCCTTCGCGGGGCTGAGCGCGGACACGAACTGGTTCAACACCACGATCGGTCTCGCGATGCTCCTCGGCCGCTTCCTGCCGATGGTGTTCGTCCTCGCCCTCGCGGGTTCGCTCGCCGAGCAGAAGCCGGTTCCGGCGACAGCGGGCACGCTGCGCACCGAAAAGCCGCTGTTCACCGGGTTGCTGGTCGGCGCCATCATGATCATCACCGGTCTGACCTACTTCCCCGCGCTCGCCCTCGGGCCGCTGGCCGAGGGGCTCGCGTCATGACCACCGACACAAAGAAGCCAGAGGAGCCCGGCTCCATGTCCACCGCCACCCCCACCCGTACGCCGAGCCAGGCACCGCACCAGGACGTGCCCGGCGGGCACAAGGACGCCGGCCGCGTCGGCGGGGGCCTGTTCGACCCCCGGCAGCTCCTGAAGTCCCTCCCGGACGCCGTGCGGAAGCTCGATCCGCGCGTCATGGTCAAGTCGCCGGTCATGTTCGTGGTGCTCGTCGGCTCGGTGATCACCACCGTCCTCGCGGTCAAGGACCCGGGCGACTGGTTCGGCTGGGCGATCGCGGTCTGGCTCTGGCTGACGACGATCTTCGCCAACCTCG
This sequence comes from Streptomyces sp. NPDC059900, assembly GCF_050270335.1. NCBI lineage: Bacteria > Bacillati > Actinomycetota > Actinomycetes > Kitasatosporales > Streptomycetaceae > Streptomyces > Streptomyces sp. NPDC059900. The sequence goes on along the minus strand of NZ_JBNNJZ010000325.1, from coordinate 2,622 downwards.
CGGAGGCGGTGGCCGAGGGGCGCGGCAAGGCCCAGGCGGACACCCTGCGCAAGGCCAAGACCGACACGGTCGCGCGCAGGCTGAACGGCACGGCCGAGGAGCAGGTGCCCGGCACCGAGCTGCGCATCGGCGATCTCGTCGTCTGCGAGGCGGGCGACGTGATCCCCGGCGACGGTGACGTCGTCGACGGTGTCGCGAGCGTCGACGAGTCGGCCATCACCGGCGAATCGGCCCCGGTCATCCGGGAGTCGGGCGGTGACCGCTCCGCCGTCACCGGCGGCACGAAGGTCCTCTCCGACCGCATCGTCATCAAGATCACCACAAAGCCCGGCGAGACCTTCATCGACCGCATGATCAACCTGGTCGAGGGCGCCGCCCGGCAGAAGACGCCCAACGAGATCGCGCTCAACATCCTGCTCGCGTCCCTCACCATCGTCTTCCTGCTCGCGGTCGTCACGCTCCAGCCGTTCGCCGTGTACGCGGGTGCGGAGCAGCCCATGATCGTGCTTGCCGCGCTCCTGGTCTGCCTGATCCCCACGACCATCGGCGCGCTGCTCTCCGCGATCGGCATCGCGGGCATGGACCGCCTGGTCCAGCGCAACGTCCTCGCCATGTCCGGCAGGGCCGTCGAGGCCGCCGGCGACGTCTCGACGCTGCTGCTCGACAAGACCGGCACCATCACGCTCGGCAACCGGCAGGCCGCCGAGTTCGTGCCGGTGCGCGGCACCACCGAGGCCGAACTCGCGGACGCCGCCCAGCTCTCGTCGCTGGCCGACGAGACGCCGGAGGGCCGCTCCGTCGTCGTACTGGCCAAGGAGAAGTACGGGCTCCGCGAGCGCCACCAGGGGGAGCTCGAAGGGGCCGAGTGGGTCGCCTTCACCGCGCAGACGCGGATGTCGGGCGTCGACCTCGTCCAGGACGGAGCCGTGCGCAAGGTCCGCAAGGGCGCGGCCGGTTCGGTCCTCGCCTGGGTCACCGCGAACGGCGGCACCGTCTCCGAGGACGCCCGCACCCTGACCGACACCATCTCGCAGGCCGGCGGCACGCCCCTCCTGGTGGCCGCCGAGGACGACAAGGGTGCGCGGGTCCTGGGCGTCATCCACCTCAAGGACGTCGTCAAGGAAGGCATGCGCGAGCGGTTCGACGAGCTGCGGCGCATGGGCATCAAGACGGTCATGATCACGGGTGACAACCCGCTGACCGCCAAGGCCATCGCGGACGAGGCGGGCGTGGACGACTTCCTCGCCGAGGCCACGCCCGAGGACAAGATGGCGCTGATCAAGCGCGAGCAGGCCGGCGGCAAGCTCGTCGCGATGACCGGCGACGGCACGAACGACGCGCCCGCACTGGCCCAGGCGGATGTGGGCGTGGCCATGAACACCGGCACCTCGGCCGCCAAGGAGGCCGGGAACATGGTGGACCTGGACTCCAACCCCACCAAGCTCATCGAGATCGTCGAGATCGGCAAGCAACTCCTGATCACCCGCGGCGCGCTGACGACCTTCTCCATCGCCAACGACGTCGCGAAGTACTTCGCGATCATTCCGGCCATGTTCGCCGTGGTCTATCCGGGTCTCGACAAGCTCAACATCATGAACCTGTCGTCCCCGGAGTCCGCGATCCTGTCGGCGGTCGTCTTCAACGCGCTGATCATCGTCGCCCTGGTGCCGCTGGCCCTCAAGGGCGTGCGCTACCGGCCGATGAGCGCGGACCGGATGCTGCGGCGCAACCTCGGCATCTACGGCCTCGGCGGTCTCGTCGCCCCGTTCATCGGGATCAAGATCATCGACATGGTCATCTCCCTCATCCCCGGCCTCTAGTCTCCAGCTCCTCGGAAGCGTGCTGATCATCATGAACAACTCAGTCGGAAGCACGGCGCGGTTGCTGGGGGCCGGGCTGCGCGCCCTGCTCGTCCTCACCGTCATCTGTGGTGTCATCTATCCGCTCGCCGTCACCGGGATAGCCCAGGGCCTGTTCCACGACAAGGCCAACGGGTCCGAGATCACGAGCGGGGGCAAGGTCGTCGGCTCCGAGCTCATCGGGCAGCGGTACGACCTGCCGCTGAAGAAGGGCCAGGAGACCGCGCAGCCGGATCTGAAGTGGTTCCAGCCCCGGCCGTCCAACGGCCTCGGTTCCAACCGGGACGCGGGCGTGAACACGCAGTACGACCTGATCCTCTCGGGCGCGACGAACCTGGCGGGCGACAGCAAGGACCTGATCGCGAACGTCAGGGCCGCCAAGGCCGCCGTGATCAAGGACAACTCCACGCCCGGCTTCAAGGTCAGGCCCTCCGACGTGCCGGCCGAGGCCGTCACCTCGTCCGGCTCGGGCCTGGACCCGCACATCTCTCCGCAGTACGCGGAACTCCAGGTCCACCGGGTGGCCGAGAAGAACGGCCTCGCCGTGAACAAGGTCGAGAAGCTGGTCGCCGAGCACGTCGACGGGCGCATCCTCGGCTTCGTGGGCGAACCCCGGGTCAACGTCCTCCAGCTCAACATCGCGCTGAAGGGGCTGGTCTCCGGCGCCGGACAGAGCTGACGTCGCATCAACTCACCCGTGACGCGCGGTGCTCCGGCCGCTTGCCGGAGCATTGCGGGTCGCAATCGCGTACGTCCATACTGC
>NZ_JBNNJZ010000324.1:0-9456 GCF_050270335.1 Streptomyces sp. NPDC059900 | reverse complement strand
GAAGGCCTCGTAGTCGATGAGCTCGGTGACGGTGGCGTTCGGGCCGCAGACCGCGCAGTCCGGGTCCTTGCGGACCTTGACCTGGCGGTACTGCATCTCCAGGGCGTCGTAGATCATCAAGCGGCCGACCAGCGGGTCGCCCACGCCGGCCAGGACCTTGATCGCCTCGGTGACCTGGATGGAACCGATCGACGCGCACAGCACGCCGAGCACGCCGCCCTCGGCGCAGGACGGGACCATGCCGGGGGGCGGGGGCTCCGGGTAGAGGCAGCGGTAGCACGGGCCGTGCTCGCTCCAGAAGACGGACGCCTGGCCGTCGAAGCGGTAGATCGAACCCCATACGTACGGCTTGTTGAGCAGCACGCAGGCGTCGTTGACCAGGTATCGCGTGGCGAAGTTGTCCGTGCCGTCGACGATCAGGTCGTACTGGCCGAAGATGTCCATCACGTTCTCGGCTTCGAGCCGCTCTTCGTGGAGGATCACGTTCACGTACGGGTTGATGCCGAGGACGGAGTCCTTCGCCGACGCCGCCTTGGAGCGGCCGATGTCGGCCTGGCTGTGGATGATCTGGCGCTGCAGGTTCGACTCGTCGACCTCGTCGAACTCCACGATGCCGAGCGTGCCTACGCCCGCCGCGGCGAGGTACATCAGCGCCGGTGACCCGAGGCCGCCGGCGCCGACACACAGCACCTTGGCGTTCTTCAGCCGCTTCTGCCCTTCCATCCCGACGTCGGGGATGATCAGGTGGCGGGAGTACCTGCGGACCTCGTCGACGGTGAGCTCAGATGCTGGCTCGACCAGGGGTGGCAGCGACACGGAGACTCCGTTGGTCGGTATGTGGAAACGGTTGTTCTGTCCGTAACACTGCCACGCCCTTCTTCATTCCGAGACACCCGTTCCGATGCGCGAGACGATTTCGTCCCAGTACCCGGGCAGCGACTCCCAGGGGTCGGCCGCGCCTCCCACGTCCACCCGGTCGGTGAAGTAGATCGTCGAGGCGCCCTGCCAGCGCGCGATGCGCAGCGCCTCGTCGAGATGGCCGCGCGGCATCCCGTGCACGAAGTGGCAGAAGCGCTCGGGCGGGTAGTCGGCGGTCCACTCGGCCACCTGTGACCAGCGGTAATCGCTCCACGGTCCGGAGAAGGTCACCAACTGGTCGCCGGATTCGGCATAGCCGGGATAGGGGTGGGTGCCGTGCCCCAGGACGATGTGGGCGTCGTCGCAGAGCGCGCGCAGGGTCGTGACCGTCCTGCGCACCTCGGGGAGCGCGGCGCGCTCCGTGGGACAGCGGTCGAGGGAGAAGCCGTCGACCTGGTACCAGTCGAGGTAGCGGTGGGCTTCGGAGACGATCTCCCCGAAGCCGCGCGCCCCGTACGTCATGTCGAGGTGACCGAGAACACGTACGCCCGCGTTCCGCAGCCGCCCCGCCGCCTCCAGACAGTGCGGGTCGGGGCGCTCCCCCGGCCCCCTGCTCACATTCAGGACGACCCAGTCCAAAGGGGTGCCCGGCCGGGTCAGTTCGGACCATTCGCCCGGCGCGACCAGAGGGTGCGCGAAGCCGGGGATGCCGAAGCCGAGACGTACGTCGGTGTGTGCGGTGCCTGTGGCTGTGCTGGTCAGATGCGGCATGCCGCCTCCATCCAGATGTCGGCGAGTGATTCTTCGAGGTTGATCCGGGGGCGCCAGCCGAGCCGGTCGCGCGCGGTGCGCACGTCCGCCTGCTGCCAGCTGCCGCAGCCGTCCGGGTAGGGGTAGGCGGCCGGGTTCCCGTGGTCGGATTCGGTGCGGGGGTGCCCGATGGATTGCCGCAGGGCCCCCTGATCGAGCTCGTGCAGGGCTCCGCCGTACCCGGCGACGCGCGCCAGGACCGCGGCCGCGTCACGCAGCCGTACGGCACGGCCGGCGCCGATGTTCACGACGCCCTGGGCCGCGGAGAGCGAGGCGGCGTGCACGGCGCGCGCCACGTCGCGTACGTCGATGAAGTCCCGCTGCACGCCCAGGCCCCCGAGCTTGAGCTCGCCGTCACCGGACTGCATGGCGCGCCGCATGGCCTCGGCGAGCCGCCCGAGCGGCGATCCGGCCGGGGTGCCTGGCCCCGCGGGCGAGAAGACCCGCAGGACGACGGCGTCGAGCCCCGACCCGAGGACCAGCTCGGTGGCGGCGAGCTTGCTGACTCCGTACGGTCCGCCGGGCCTGGGCACGGCGTCCTCCGCGGTGGAGGACCCCGGCTGGCTCGGCCCGTACTCGGCACCGCACCCGAGCTGCACGAGGCGCGCCCCGCATCCGCTGCGGCGCAGTGCCTCGCAGATCGTGGCGACGGCGACGGTGTTGTGCCGGGTCAGCTCGCGGGCACCGCCGCGCGTGGCGCCCGCGCAGTTGATGACGACTCCCGGGTGCACCGCGTCCAGGAAGCGGGTGAGCGCGCCGGGGCTGCCGCTCGCGAGGTCGAACCGTACGTCCGAGTCGTCTCCGCGGCCGAGCGCGGTGAGCTGCACCGCCGGGTCGGCGAGCAGCCGGTCGGCGACGAACCGGCCGAGGTATCCGTTGGCTCCGATCAGCAGCACCCTCATCGGGCGGCTCCGGGGTCGGTTGCGCGGATACTGGGGGTGCTCATCTGGCTTTCTCCTTCAGGGGGTTGCCGTAATTCACGGGGTAAGGCCCGCGGTGTCGGCCCCGCGGGAGAGATGGTGTGCGAGGGCGTGGCGTCGGGTGAGCCGCGGCCGGCGGCGCGCACGCTCAAGACGTCCGGCCCGCGTGCGCGGAGGCCCGGCTGAGCACCCGCAGGGAATGGAGCAGCAGGACGGCCGCCGCGGCGCCGCACGCGACGACGGGCACGACGCCGGGCCCCCAGGCCCGCACCGCCCCTTCCGCCGGAGCGGCCAGCCACGCGCATCCGGGCAGCCGCCCGGCGAACACGCAGGCCATCGAGACCGCCTCCACGGCAGCGGCGGCGCCCAACATCAGCGAGGGAGCCCGCGTGAAGCCGTACGAGGAGAGCAGCCGGGAGAGCAGCAGCAGCGCGCCGAGGGCACCGGCCCCGGCGGAGACCGGCACTCCGCGAACGGCCGCGGCCCCCATGAGCAGGGCAGCCAGGGCGCAGAGGTAGAGCGCGAGCACGCCCAGGAGCAACGGCCTTACGGAGGCGGTGAATTCGGTGAGCCCCCGGCTGAGCGAGAGCCGCCGCCGCGCCCCCACGGTGAACAGCCGCACGCACCACACCGCGGGCGCCACAGCGAGCGCGAGCCCCAGCGCGGCGGCGGTCGACGGCGCCAGGGGGCCGTCGGGACCGCCCGAGACGGCGGCCCGCAGCAACCCGTCGCCGAAGAGGGCGTACGCGACGAGGAAGCACGCCCACACGCGCGTGCCCGGCAGAACCCGGTGCGCGCAACGCAGCGGGCCGTGCCGCAGGACCACCCGCAGCGCGACGGCCACGGCGAGCGCCCCGCCGAGCCCCGCCGCGAGCCGTGCACGCCCCTCGCTCAGCTCGAGACCGGCGATCGCCAGCCCGCACGCCGCGCCCGGAAGCAGCGCGAACAGCGCCCATCCGGCGGGTACTTCGGGTGCGCTCCGGGCGGCGGGATGCACCACAGGGGCGGCGCGTTCCTCCTCGTCGCGCGGCACGCGCGCGTACATCTCCTCGGCGAGCGCGAACACGTCCCGGTGCCGGAACCGCGCGGCGGTCCTGTCGGTCACTCCGTGCGCCTCGAGCCCGGCGGCGATCTCCAGCGGGTCCACGGCCCGCTCGCACAGCTCCTTGTGCCGGTGCATCAGCGTCTTCACGGGGTCGGCGCCACCGCGCCGCACGGGCTTGGCGCTGTTCCCGGCGCCGGACGCCGCTCCCCGCCAGGCCGCGGGTTCCCGCACGAGTGCCGCGTCGGCCACCAGTTCCTCCGACCGCATGTCCCACCCGCCGGGGCTCCCCGGAGCCCGCGGCGCGTCGATCTGCTGTTCCTTGCTCATACGCCCGCCTCCTTGAGCTGCTCCGGTTCGTCGTTCTCCTGCGCCCAGCTGGGCGCTCCCGTGTCCCCCCCGCCCGCGGCCGCCGACCACCGGCCCGGCATGCAGGCTTCCGCCGGGTTGCCGAACGGCACCGGCTCGCCCGCGTCGTCGAACGTCTCCCTGCGCACCGGGCAGTGCGAGACGATCTCCAGGTAAATGCCGCGAAATGCCTCGATGTTCTGGTCCACGGTGAACAGTTCGAGCGCCCGCGCACGCGCCGCCGCCCCGAGCCGTTCGCGCCGCCCCGCGTCGCGCAGCAGCGCCACGCACGCCTCGGCGAGCGCCCGCGGGTTGCGCGGCGGCACCACGAGCCCCGTACCGCCGATGACCTCGACGACGGCTCCGACATCCGTGGAGACCGTCGCGCGCCCGCAGAACATCGCCTCGATCAGGCTGATCGGGAAGCCCTCTATGACGCTCGACAGGACGACGACGCTGCCCGCGGCGTACGCGTCTTCGAGTTCGGGCACCTCGGGCGCGCCGATCTCCTCGAAGGACACGGGGTTGTCGCCGACGGCGTGCACGCCCTGCGCCTCGTCCGGGAAGAGCTGCGCCGCGAGCGCCTTGCAGTGCGTGAGGTACGCGGCGGCCTCCGGGCCCTCCGCGGGCGCCCCGACGATGCGCAGCCGGGCCTTCGGCTCCTCCTTGCGGACGTCCGCGAAGGCGTGGAGCAGGGAGATCAGGTCCTTGGCGGGCTCGATGCGCCCGACCCAGAGGAGGGTGTCGGGGTCGCCGGGGTCCTCCCGCTCGCCGACGTCCGCGAAGCGGGACGCCTCCATGCCCGGATACACCGTGCGCAGCTTCGTCCGCTCGGCCCCGCACCGCTCCTGCCAGCGGCGGGCGTGCGTGTTGCCGGGCGTGACGATCGTCGCCTTGCCGTACACCTCGGCGGCGAGCCTGCCGTGGAAGGAGGTGAGCAGCGCCCGCGCCGGCGCGCTCAGGGCCTCGTCGCCGGTGGCGAGATAGTGCGCCCGCAGCTGCACGCCGTACTCGGTGACCAGGAGCGGGACTCCGGAAAAGTGCTGGGCGAGGAGGCCGGGGAGCGCCGCGGGGCCGCCGGACGTGGCGTGGCACAGATCCACCGCGCCGAGGCCGTCGTCGCCGTACCAGTCGAGGGAGAGGGGCCGCAGCGCGCGCTCCAGGAGGCCGGTCACGGCCAGCAGGTCGGGCACCCGGGCGGTGCGCGCCGCGCGGAGTGCGCCCGGCGCGCGGCACGCGTTCTCCAGGGCGCGCACGGCCGCTTCGGAGCGCAGGGCGGCGACGAGGCCGCCCTCGTCGCGGGCGAGTTCGGCGAGGCCGTAAAGCGCACTGCTGAAACGGTCCGCCAGCGCGCTGGAGGCACCGGGGGCGGAGTCGCACACCGCCGAAGCCAGTGCGCCGAAGCACTCCGCGAAGCGCCGCCGAGCCCGCCGTCCGTGCCGGGCTCCGGTGACGGCGCTGGTGGTGTCGTCGACCGTCCACAGGGGGGCCGTCCGCACCCGGTTCACCTGGGGCGGCAGCTCGATCCAGCCCTGCGCCTCCTGCCGCTCGCTGCGGCTGAGCGCGTAGATGTCGAATTCGTGCTGCCCGAGCCCGCGCACGAGCCGGTCGCACCAGAGCCTGGCGTCACCGCTCACATACGGATAGCCACCCTCCGTAAGCAGTCCGATGCGCACGCGTACACCCCCGATCTCCCATATGGAGAGCCGCCGTTGGACCAGCGGCTCGCAGCGGGACGAACGTATGCGGACATGAAGGTGGCGTGATGGACGGTTGTCCATCACGCCACCAAAAGGGGTGAACGGCCGTAACTTTCCCGCGTCGGTTGCGTTCCGTCGCGCTATGCCGCCCGGAGAGCGCTCTTTCGCTACGGAACGTTAAGCTGCGGCCAGCTCCCTGCGGGCCGTACGACGCTGCGCCGCGGCCTGCGGGTCAAGTGCGGGCACGGCCGCCAACAGCTCTTTGGTGTAGGCCTGTCGCGGCGCTCCGTACACCTCGTCGACGGAGCCCTGCTCGACGATCCGCCCCTGCCGCATCACCGCGACCCGGTCGCTGACCTGGCGTACCACCGCGAGATCGTGCGCGATGAAGACGAGGGCGAGTCCGTGCTCCTCCTGGAGTTCGGCGAGCAGCGTGGTCACCTGCGCCTGCGTCGTGACGTCGAGCGCCGATACCGGCTCGTCGCACACGATGATCCGCGGCTCGGCGGCCAGGGCCCTGGCGATCCCGACGCGCTGGCGCTGGCCGCCGCTGAACTCGTGCGGATAGCGCCCGTAGTACGCCGGATCGAGCCCGACGCGCTCCATGAGGGCGCGCACGCGAGCGCGCACCGCGGAGTCGTCGTGCTCTCCCCGAGCACGCAGCGGATCGGCGATGGACTCCCCGACGCCGCGGCGCGGATTGAGCGAGGAGACGGGGTCCTGGAACACCATCTGCACGCCGGTCCGTACGCCGCCCGGCGCCGCGTCGCCCGCGTGGCGGATCTCCCCCGCCGAGGGTTCGAGCAGCCCCACGAGCATCCGCCCCAGGGTCGTCTTGCCGCTGCCGCTCTCCCCCACGATCCCGAGCGTCTCTCCCCGGCGGACCGTGAACGACACCCCGTCCACCGCGGCGAACGCGCGCTTGCCGCGGCCGAACTCCTTGCGCAGACCGACCGCTTCGAGCACGACGTCGCCCCGCGCGGGTGCGGACGCCTCCCGCGGCGAGTCCACCCGCGGCACCGCCCCGAGCAGCTCCCGCGTGTACGCCTCCCGCGGCGCACCGAGGATCTCGCGCACGGGCCCGCGCTCGACGGCCCTGCCGTACCGCATGACCAGGACGTCGTCGACGCTCTCCGCCGCGACGCCCACGTCGTGGGTGACCAGGAGCAGGCCCATGCCGGTCTCGGCCCGCAGCACGTGCAGCAGGTCGAGGATCTGGGCCTGCACGGTGACGTCCAGGGCGGTCGTCGGCTCGTCGGCGATCAGAAGCTCGGGCTCGCAGGCCAGCGCCATGGCGATGAGCGCGCGCTGGCGCATGCCGCCGCTGAACTCGTGCGGCCGGGACCGCGACCTGCGCACCGCGTCCGGGATGCCCACCCGGTCGAGCACGTCGACGGCACGCGCGCGTGCCGCCCGGCGCGAGGCCCCGGTGTGCACGCGGCACACCTCGGCGATCTGGTCGCCCACCGCGTAGTACGGGTCGAGGGACGACAGCGGGTCCTGGAAGACCATCGCCGCCTTCCCGCCCCGCAGCCGCCGCAGCTCCTGACCGGACGCCTCCTGTACGTCGATGCCGCCGACCCGCACCTCGCCGCCGACGTTCGCGCCGGTGCCCCGGTGGAGTCCCAGGAGCGCGGCGGCCACCGTGCTCTTGCCGGACCCCGACTCGCCGACGAGGCCGAGCGCGGCGCCCTTCTCCAGCGTGAAGGAGACCCGGTCGACGGCACGTGTGTCGCCGAAGTCGACCACCAGGTCGGTCACTTGGACGAGACCGGCGAGGCTCATGACAGGACCACCCTTCGGTCGGCCACCGCGTACAGGACGTCCGCGACGGCATTGGCGAGCACTACGAAGAAGCCGGTCACCAGGACCATGCCGACCACGACCGGCAGATCGACGACCTTGACCGCGTGCACGAGTTCGCGCCCCATGCCGGGCAGGCCGAAGAGCGTCTCGCTGAGCACCGCGCCGCCGAACATCGACCCGAAGTCGTTGGCGCTGAGCGCGATGACCGGTGCGTACGCGCCCCGCAGGGCGTGCTTGCCGATGATCGAGCGCTCCCCGACGCCGTACGCGCGAAACGTCCGCACGTGGTCGTCGGCGAGGGTCTCCAGCATCGAGGCGCGGGTGAGGCGCGCGTACTTGGCGGCCTCGATCAGGGCCAGGGACAGCCAGGGCAGGAGCAGGTTCCACGCCCACTGCTGGGGGTCGTCGGTGAACGGCACGTACTGCGGGAAGGGCAGCCAGTTCAACTGGCCGCAGACCACGATCATCAGAAGGAGGCCGATGACGAAGACGGGCGTAGCCGTGCCCGCGAGCGTGACGGCGGTCAGGACGCGCTCGGTGACGCGCCCGCGCCGCCAGGCGGACAGGACACCGGTGCCGACGCCGAGGATCAGCCACATCACCATGGCGCCGATCGCCAGCGACCCGGTGACCGGCAGCTTCGCAAGGATCAGCCGGGTGACCTGCTGGTCGCTCTGGTAGGAGAGCCCGAGGCAGGGGGCGTCGCAGTGCTCGGTGCCCGTGCCCGTCGAGTAGTCCCGGCCGGCGAAGATGCCCTGGAGGAAGTCCCAGTAGCGGACGTACACCGGGTCGTCGAGCCGCAACTGCTCGGTCACCTGCGCCACTTGGGCCGGTGAGCAGCGCGGCCCGCAGGTGATCTGGGCGACATCGCCGGGAGCTACGTAGAAGACCGCGTAGATGATCACGGAGATGGCGAGCAGCGTGACGACGGCGCCCACCGCGCGCCGCAGGAGGAAGCCGGTCATGCCGTGCAGAAGGCCGCTCATGCCACTCAGGAGACCCTTCATGCCTTGCCCTCCCGCTTCTGCCCGGTGCCGATCCGCAGCCGCGACGCGGCCCGTGGATCGAGCGCGGTCCGCACGCCGTCCCCGAGGACGGTCAGCGCGAGCACCGTCACGAACAGCGCGCCCGCGGGCAGCAGTAGGTACTGCGGCGCGGCCTGGTACCAGATGTCGGCGGAGGTCAGCATCTGTCCCCAGGACGCGGTCGGCGGTTTGACGCCGACGCCGAGGAAGGAGAGCGCGGCCTCCACGGTGATGTTCAGCGGGACCAGCAGCGCCGCGTAGGTGATGACGGGGGCGGCGAGTCCCGGCAGGAGTTCGCGGCGCGCGATGCGCCAGGTGCTCCAGCCGCTGAGCCGGGCGGCGGCCACGTAGTCGAGCTCCTTGAGGGTGATGGTCTGCGCGCGCACGATCTTGGCCGTGCCGCCCCACGCGACGAGCCCGATGACCAGCGCGACCAGGACGGGGCGCGGGAATCCGCTGGGCACGATCGCCATCAGGGCGAGCGAGAGGATCATCAGCGGCATGGCGACGATGACGTCGGTGGCACGGCTGAGCACCTGGTCGACCAGGCGGTTGCCGAGCCCGGCCGCGATGCCGACGCAGACGCCGAGCAGCACCTGCACCAGGGTCGCGGCGAACGCGACGCCGAGGGAGACCCGGGCGCCGTAGACGAGACGGGCGAACAGGTCGCGCCCGGTCTGCGGTTCGACGCCGAGCCAGTGCTCGGCGCTCATCCCGCCGAACGAGCCGATCGGTACGCCGCCGCGCCCCGAGTCGATGAGGTCGGGGTGGTACGTACTGGGGTCCTGGCCCTCGATGGCGGTGAGCAGCGGCGCGGCGAGCGCGACCAGGACGAGCAGCGCGACGACGGCCGCCGCGACGAGGGCGGCGCGCTGCGTGCGCAGCCGCCGCCAGAACTGACGGGCGCCGGAAGCCGGGGCGGGCGCCGTGGCGCCCGTCCCCGCTTC
>NZ_JBNNJZ010000323.1:3367-9522 GCF_050270335.1 Streptomyces sp. NPDC059900 | reverse complement strand
GTCGTAGGCCACCGTGGCGGCCAGGGAGTCCGGGTCAGTCAGTGCGGTGGCGCGGGCCAGGATCCAGGCGGCGGAGGCGATCGGGGCGGCGGCGGCATCCATGGAGCCGGAGATGTCGACGGCGATGGCGATCCGCAGCGGCGGACTCGGGGCCTGGCGGCGCTGGGTGTGGATCCAGGGCAGAGCGGTGGGGGTGGCGCCTGCTGCCTTTTGTGCGTCGCGGGCGAGGGCTCCGCGCATGCTGAGGCGTCCGGGCGGGGCGGCCGATGCGGTGACGGTGGCGACGCGTTCGCGGTAGGCGGCCGCTCGCAGGGCCCGGGCCAGTTGCCCGGCGGCCGCCTTCTCCGCCGCTGTGGGCGTCCGGGTGCCGGTGATCGGCGATGTCGGGGGCCTGCCCTTGATTTTGTTGGGGGTGTAGGGGCGGGCCCCAGGTGTGAAGACCTTCTCGGCTGTCTTGGCGCACTGGCGGGCGCGCTCGGCCTGTTCGGCCTTCGCCTGGGCGCGGGCCTCTCGGGCGGCGGTGATGGCCTGCTCGGTGGCCGCGTTCGCGGCGACGTTGCCCATGGCTTTGCCGATCGCCTCGGCGAGTTCGCCGCGCCCCTGGCTGCCGCCGGTGGGCGGGGGTTGCCTCTGGTCGGCGCCGAGTGCCTGGCACCAGGCCTGTGCGTGGGCGAGCATGGCCTGTTCGTCGTCGTCTGCGGTGGCGTGGGCTGCGTTCCAGATGTCGGCGAGGGTGGCCAGGAGGTCCCCGCCGAGGAGGGGGGTGACCGTCTGTTCCAGGGGTTCGGTTTCGTCGGCGTCGAGGATTCCGGCGTCCCGGCGGGCCAGGATCAGTCCGGCGGCGAAGGCGGCCTGCCAGGGATCGGCGGGGGTGTCGGCGGTGATCTCGGCGAGGACCAGGTTGCTGACGCAGGCCCGCAGGTAGCGGCGGTCGCCGGGGCGGCGGGCGAGGTGGGCGTGCTCGGCCCGGGATTCCTCCAGCATCTGGGCGGCGTCGTCAAGGGCCGTGCCGCGCAGGGGTGGTGGGGTGGCCCATTTGCTGTGGGCGGCGTGGGCCGCTTCGTGGATCAGGGCGCCCCAGGCAGCGGGGTAGCGCTCCTCGTCGCCGTACCGGTCCGGGTTGATGGTGGCCGGGGCGTGCGGAGCGAACACGGCGGCGTCCATTTCCAGCTCGGCCAGTGCCGGGTAGAAAGCGGCGGGGGCGCCCGAGCGGGTGCCGGGCTGGCAGGTGACGATCACGTCGTCCCGGTCGGCGAGTTCGGGCAGCCGCTCGGTCAAAGCTGCCGAGATCCGCAGCCACTCCCCCGCGCTGGGCGCCGGGCGTGGTTGCCGGGGCGGGCCGCCGTCGTCCTCCCAGCGGGCGGTGGCCCATTCGTCCTCGGTCAGGGCGGGTGGTGCGTACTGGATGTGGGGGTGGTTGCTCATGGCGGGTCGGTCCCCTCTCAAGGGCGTGGCGGCGGGCGGGGGGTCAGAGCTGGCGGCCCAAGGCCAGGGCGGTGACCGGGCGACCGGTGGCCTTAGCGACGATCTCGGCGATGGTGTCCCGGTCTTCGAGGGGCGCGATGCCGACCAGGTTGGCGAAGGCCGCCTCGGCGCCGAGAACCTCGGAGATCTTCGAAAAGGCGAGGAGTTCGCGGAGTTGAGGAGCCCAGCCCACCTCGCCGATCTGCTGGCGGGCGGCGATGTTGCGGGCGATCCGCACCGCCGTCCGGTTGATCTTCAAGGAGGCCGCCAGGTCGTAGTCGGAGCCGACCTGGATCTGCACGCTGAACCGTGAGGCCAGCGCCTCGGTGAGGACCGCCCCGTGCACGCCCGGGTTATGGCCCGCGATCACGTAGAAGCCGGGGGCGGCGGTGATCGTCTCGCCCTTGTGGGCCTTGACCTGGATCTGCCTGCGCCCATCCAGCGCCGGGTACAGGGCGGCCAGGACCTTCGGGGAGATCAGGGTCGCGTCGTCCAGGAGCAGGGCCCGCCCCTCCTGCATGGCCGTGACCAGCGGGCCGTAGATGAACGCGTAGCCGCCCTGCTCGTCCTGGGTGTACTCGCCGATCAGGTCGCCGACCGTGGTGTCGCCGTCTCCGGCCACCGTGAGCAGGTCCTCGAAGGCCGCCTCGATCAGGGACGTCTTCCCGGTGCCCGGCGGCCCGTACAGCAGGACCGGGACACTGGCGGTGCGCAGCCGTCGCAGCGCCTCGACATCGGGCAGGTTCGCCAGTGCCCGGGGGTGGTAGTGCTGTCCGTTGGGCCGAAGGATCGGCGGGGGTTTGCTGCCCTGGGCCGGGGGCGCCGGTTTCGGTGCGGGAGGACCCTGCTGCGCGGGCACGCCGGTGCCGGGCGGGAGCGGGCCGACCGGGGCGCGCTGGGCGGCGCTCGCGGTGGTGGCGGTGGCCCGGTAGGCGCGGGGCTGGGTGCCGATCCGGTCGGCTTCGCCCCGGGTGACCAGGGTTTCGCAGGCGTTGCCGACTGCTCCGCCCGAGTGCCCCACCATCTTGGCCAGTTCGGTGACGGTGAACTGCGCGCTCTGCTGGGCTGCCAGGATTCCGGCGATCCGTGCGCGCAACTGTCCGGGGCGAGCCTTGGTCATCGAGGCGGGCGCCGGAACCGGGGTGGGAGCAGGGGGTGGGGTGGATTCGGCCATGGCGAAGCACTCCTCTCACGTCTTAAGGAGAATTCGGGTGGGGGTTCGTGCCAGGCCCGGTCGGGGGTCGTCGCCGGGTGATGGCGCGGGGTGGGTCAACTGCAGGCGGCAGGCCGGCTCTTGGGCAGGGGCCGTTTGTGGGTCGGGCGGCTGGGCTGCCGGGGGTGTGGGGTCTTCGAGCGGCTCGTCGCAGCCGTCATCGCGCTGGATACGCGGGCCGCGCCGGCCACCGTCCGGCCTCCTTTCCACTCACCTCGCTTTCTGTTTGGCCCTTTCGGGGCACACTCCACCCGTAATCCCTTATCGAATGGAGGCCTTTCGTGGATTTCCATTCCCGGCCTTTTCGGGAACAATTTAAATATAGCTCGACTCGCGGGCGACCTGAAGCCCTATTCCGCCTCAGTAATGCTGGAATTCTCGTGAATTGGCGACGCAATTCCAAGTGAATTCCGTAGCGTGCGACGCCTTGCGTCGTGCGCGGCCGGTTTCACGACGCGATTAGAGGCGGCCTGCACGGTCAGCGCCGGCGGACAGCCGAACGCGCGCACGGATCTGCGGTCAGGGCATACGACGGGCGCCTGCCGCGCGCAGACGCCCGCCGGCGGCCGGCGCCGGGCGCCGGCAACCGAGCTCACCGAAGGACCAGAGGCAGGAAGAGGAGGAGAGGAGGAGAGGAGCGGGAGCAGGTGAAGGAGGAAAGGCCGGTGAGAGCAGGTGGGGAGATAGTTGAACGCAGGGGTGAGCGGAGAGAGGGTCGGGGCAGCCGGCGCGAGCAGATCGGGGCAGATGCTTGTACCGATATGCAGGCTGGCCCGGTCCGCGGTGGCGGATCGGGCCGTGGCCTGCGTGTTTGCCGGGGTGGGGTGCTCTGGTCCAAGCAGGACGGCGGAGTGGTTCCCCGTGGCAGGACGGTGGTCGGGACGTCCTGGAGGACGTCAGCGTCTGACGACTGTTCCGGGGGTCGGCGTGTGTCGGCGGGGCGGGGTGCTTTCGCGGAGCAGGGCCAGCGTGGCGGCCTCGGGTTCGGCGTCGATGGCGGCCAGGCGCTCGGTCATGAGGCCGAGGGTTCGATGCGCCGCGTCGTCGCGCCCCAGGGAGAGTTGCAGCCGGATGATCCGGCGGTAGACCCGTTCGTTCTCCGGGTCGAGGTCGGCGGCCCGGTTGAGGAGCGCGAGGGCGGGCTCCGCGTCGGCGGTGTGCTGGGCCATGTGCTCGGCGAGCAGCATCAGCGCGTCCAGAGCGCGCCGGTGGAGTGCGGCGCGCAGGCCATGGGCCCACAGGTAGTCGGAGCCCTCGCACAACGGCCCCGAGTAAATGGCCGTCGCGCGCCCCAGCGCGTCCGCTCGCGCGTAGGTCGAGTCGGCTGCGGCAGCCTGCTTGAGTGCGTCGGCGAAGGCAGTGACGTCGGTGGCAACGTACTGCGGATCGAGTTTGTGCACCTGCCCGCTGAGCAGGACAAAGGCCACCTCTTTCTTGCCGGTGGCTCCTCGGAATACACGGCGTGCCGAGCGCCGCAGGTTCTCGATTTCCGTTCTCGCTGCCACTGGATCGTCGGAGAGCTGCATCTTTTCCGCGATTTCCTCACCGCGTAGCCCGTCCTGATGCGCCGCGAGCAGAGCAATGAATTCCCGGGTCTCCTCTTTCCTCGTGTCGGTGAGCGCGCATTCCTTGCCGCGTACGAACAGCTTGAAGCCGCCAAGGAGACGGATGTACAGCTCGTGGGGTGAGGCCGCCGTGGCGGGGCCGCTTGCGGCACGTGGTTGCGGTGGCGCCGGGGCGGGCGCCTGTTCCGGTGCCGGTCCTTCTGGCTCATCCTCAGAGTCCGCCGACGCGGTCCGGTACCCGTGGGCGGCGTGCAGGGTACCCAGGAATTCGGTCGCCACATCCTGGGCGAGGAGGAACATGGTGGCGTTGTCGAAGGGGGTCAGAGGGCTGTGGGCAGTGCCGTCGGCCGCGACGCTGAGTCGGTCTCCTGGACCGCTGTCGGAGCCCAGGGTGACGACGACGAGGTGGCACGCACTCCCTGTCGCCAGCGCGCGCAGGCGGGCCGGGTCCTCGGCTGCCCGGTCCACCAACAGGACGTTCAGCGCAGGACCGTCGCGTTCCGTGGACAGACCGTCGGAGTACTGCGCATGGCGGGTGCAGGCGAGCAGGACCCGCTCCGCCGTCTGCATGGCCTCGCTGCCGGTCGGGGTGAGCGTCCAGGCGGAAAGTGCGGTGTGCGCCGCGGGCAGCAGGCGGCGCAGGGTCACCTCGGAGGTGATCAGCCGTACCCGAGGCGGTTCCGGGCGCAGCCGTTCGGCGGCGCCGGCGATGGCGATCGCCAGATGGCGGGCGGCGGAATCGGCGCCCGGGCCCGTCAGGTGCACTCCGCCGGGAACGGCCAGGGAGTCGATGCAAACTTCGCTGCCGCTGTGCTCGGCGACGGTGACCGTTCCCAGCGGTCGGGGTTCGGCAGGAGCCGGGCGGCGGGGCAGCGTCTCGGGGTTGTGGTGGCGGGTGGCGAGGGTGGCCAGATGGGCCTGGTTGCTGCGGTTGAGCGCCTCGCCCAGCAGCAGGTCGTCGTCCTCCAACGGAGCGCCGAGCGTTTCGAGTTGTGGTGTACGGCGGCGGGCCGCGTGCCACCGGGCGAAGCCGATGGCCGCGGCGATTCCGGCCGCGGTCGTGACGCCGATGGTGGAGGCGACGCCGAGCGAGATGCTCGTCGGCCGCCGCTGTCCCTTCGCGGTGTCGTGCTCGCGCTCCTGGCGGCCGGTATGCCGGTGGTCTTCGTGGCGTTCGTCGTGGCCGTGAGGCTGCTGTCCGGCGGGCACGGGGTCTGGAGACGGGGTGGACGGGGGCGGCTCGGCCGGTGGTCGAGGCGGGCTCGGCGCGGGAGCCGAGGGGGGTGATTGCATCGCAGGGAGATGCAGCTGCCAGCCGGGTGCGATGAGGTCGGGGTCGGAGAGCAGGCGGCCATCGGACTGCCGGATGGCGCAGGACAGTTGGTAGATCTTCGGCCACAGCAGCGGGTCGCCGAGATGTTCTTCGGCGATGCCCCAGAGCGTGTCGCCGCGCTGGACGGTGTACGCGGTGTACTCGGGCTCGGCTGCTTTCGCGGGCGGCGCATGCTGGGGCGCGGTGGCCGCGACCACCGAAGGGGACGGAACGGCGGCGTTGGCCGAGGCGTGCGCGAGGGGCAGCCGCCACATTCCGATCAGGGCAAGGAAGAGGGTGCCCACCAGGAGTGCGGCGGCGGCTCGGTGGGCGGGCAGCGATGCGGTGCGCCGTCGAAGGAGCGTCATGTCCGCGGCGAGCGTCGGCAAGCGCCCCAGGAGCCAGAGCGATTCGCGCAGCAGGATCGCGAGGAAATACGCCCAGCACGCCCAGCCCACAAGGGCGAGGACCTGGAGCAGGAAGGGGTCGCTGACCGGCTGTGCCAGCCGTCGCAGCAAGTCGTCGAGCGAGGTGACGCGGTCGGGCCAGGGCGCCCCCAGCGTGAGGGTCAGGACGCAGGGGATGCCGCCCACGGCAGCGG
>NZ_JBNNJZ010000323.1:0-3357 GCF_050270335.1 Streptomyces sp. NPDC059900 | reverse complement strand
CAGCGGCAAGGGCGCTGCCGGATACGAGGAAGCGCACAACGGCAGCGGGGCGGTGGGCTGTGTGGCGCGGAACGGCGGGCGCAGGCATCAGGAGGTGGCCTCCTCGCCTTCGCCCCAGGGCGTGGTGGCGCCGTGTTCGATGTGCGCGGTGGCGGACGCGGTGGTCGTGAGCTGGTCAAGACCGACGAGGGAGAGGACTTGGGTCGTCTGGATGTGCGTGACGGTGACCTGCGTCTGATCTTCCTGCACTCGGACACGGGCCGTGTCGCCGTCGGCCGTGACGCGCGCGTGGGCTGCCGTCCGGGCTGTGGGTGCGTCGAGTCGCAGGCGGTGGGTGGCGCGCAGATGGTCGAGGTCGACTTCCTGGCAGGCGGCGCGGGCGGCCTCCTGTGCGGTGTCGGCGGCCCTCACCTTTCCTGCCAGTGCGAGTCCGCCGTCGATGACCAGTCCGGCGAACAGGAACAGTCCGGCCACTGACACCACAACCACCACGGTCACCTGCCCGCAGTCGCCGTACAGACCGCGCTGCCGGGTCCGGACGCTCGTATGTCTCATGTCTGAACCCCTCGATACAGATCCACGACGGAGGAGGCCGACGCCGTGACATCCACGCTGTGCATTCCGGGGACGTCCAGCGCGGCGCGGCAGGTCACGGTCACCCGCACCACGCCTCCAGGGGTGAAGCCGCCCAGGGCGGGACGGATGCGCGGGCTCGTGCACGAGGACCCGGCGCCGGTCAGGCTGCGCGTGGCTGCACCGGCCGCTTCGGTGCGAGCCTCGCCTGCTGAGCGGGCCAGCGAGGCGGCGCGGGCCGCCTGGTGAGCGGCTTCGTCAGCGTCCAGGCGGGCTCCGGCGAGCTTGCCGAAGGCAACGGCGATCAACGCCAACAGAATCAACAGCGGTGTCACCAGGACAAGTTCGGTCGTGGCCGCCCCGACATCCCGTAACGGACGAAGGCGGGCCCACGACCGACGCCGAACGCGAGGACGGGGGCGGAGGGGCGGGTACATGCGGTCACCTCACCGTCCATCTCTCGACGGGGCCTGCGGCATGCCCGGCCACTCGCAGGTGGAGCCCCGGTACCACCGCGGCGACCTCTCCCTCCACATGCGCCTGGGCGTGTTGGCCGCCCCGGCTGACGTTCACCGTCGGGTCATGCAGCAGCCTCCCGCCCAGCAGGCGCAGCGTGGCCGCCGCTCGTGCGTTGCCGGCTCCCGAGGTGGCGTCCTGGGCGCGAGCGGCGGCCAGTGCCCGGGAGGCAGCCGTCTGCGCGATGTGCTGGGCGTGCAGGGCGAGGGCGAACTGCACGATGCACAGCAGCAGGAACATCAACAGCGGTACGACCAAAACCAGTTCGGTGGTAGCGGCCCCGCGATCCCCCGACCGTCTGCCGTGCCGCGGTCGGCGCCCGCTAGCCAAGGTCGATCCCGTTGGCCTTCGCGGTCACCTTCGCGACGATGATCCCGATGACCGCGATGCCCATGACCGCGAGCAGTGCGGTGACCAGTACCGTCTCCGTCGAGTACCCGGCATCGCGCGCCATGTGCTGGCGCACCCGCCGTCCCCAGGCGCGGGTGCGGGCGGTGGTTGAGCGAGTGATCACGGCAAGCTCCATTCCGTGGCAGGGATGCGGTGCTCAGGGCGGGCTCTCAGAGCCCGACCAGTACGTTCTGCAGGGCCGGGTAGCCGATGAAGACCAGAAAGCCCGCGAAGAGCACGACGACGGGCAGCGACATACGTTCCGTCGCGGACTGCGCGGCACCGTCGGCCTCGGCCAGGCCGCGGGTGCGCATCGCGGCGGCCTTGGCCTCCAGCGAGATACGGATCTTGGCGCCCTCGCTGCCGGCGAGGGACACCGTCGCCGCGAGCTCCGCCAATTCCTGGACTGAGGTGCGGGCACCGAGTTCGCCCAGCTCGTGCCATACGTTCCGGCGTCCCACCTCCGCGGCCATCAGCGCGCGGCGCAGCTGGGCTGCACCCCATCCCTGTGGGCCGGCTGCGGCGTCCGCCAGGGCCTGGTGGATCCCGGCGCCGCCGGCCAGGGCGATGACGACCAAGTTGAGGAAGACGGACAGGGTGTGGCGCAGTTCCCTGCGACGCCGCCCGGCGGTGGCCCGTACGGACAGGTCCGGCGTGAAGAACAGCACGGCGCCGGTGGCCAGGGAGGCGATCGCGGAGAACCGCCATCCCCAGCCGCTACCGGTCATCGCCCACCACAGCAGGGAGGCGAGACTCGGCGCGAGGATGCCGACCGTGAAGGCGGTGGCCTTCTCGGCCAGGAACCGCTCGACCCGCACCTCCGCGATCTCCAAGTCCCGGCGCAGTCGGCCGGTGGGCAGCCCGCAGGCCTGCAGCGCCGGTACCGCAGGCAGTCCGAGTCGCGCCGCCCACCCCTCCGCCGCCTCCCCGGCCCGTGGCGCAGCAGCAGGGGGAGCCGGTGCCCGGCCGAGTCGGGCCAGGGTGTGGGCCAGTGAGGCGCGCGGCGGGTTGATGCCGTACACGGTCAGGGCCAGGAATCCGCCGAGCCCCAGTCCAAGGAGAATCGCCGTCATCGGGCCGCCACCCCCGGGCGTGCGCCCTTGAGTACCCGGGACTCTTCCTCCAGGGTTGCGATCTTCATCAGCCACCAGAAGGCGAGCGAGAACAGACCGCCCACCCCGGCCAGAACCACCTGTCCCTCAGCGGTCGTATAGGGCGCGAGGTAGGAGCGGTTGAGGAGCACCAGCCCCACTGCCATGCCCAGGGTGGTGCAGGTGATGACGCGCACCGAGGTCCGCACCCTCCCCCGCCCGGCTTCCGTCTTCAGACGCATCGTCACCTGCTCCCGCGTGGAGAGAGCCAACTGGCCTAGCAGAGGAGCGAGTTGCCGAGCTTGGTGCTCGGCGGCCAGGACGAGTGCGGCGGTAACCATGTCACAGGTCGCGTCGTCCACGTCGTCGGCAAAGGTGCGCAGGGCCTCGCCCAGCGGCCGTCCGTCCTCGATGACGGCCGCCAGGCGGGCCGTCTCCTCGCGCAGGGCCAGCGGGGCGACGGGAGCCGTGGCCACGATCGCCTGTTCCAGTCCGGCCGCCGCCGAGAGGGTGTCGCGCAGCATCTCCGCCCAGACCGCGACCGCTTCGAGCTTGCCCGTACGGGCCTCGGCTTGCTTGTCCCGGCCCAAGAGGCGGGGCAGGGCCACCACGCCCGCGAGTGTGAGCAGCCCGGCCACCGGCCAACCGGTGACCGCTGTGGCCAGCACGCCGCCGCCTGCGGCCCGCAGCCACTGCCACCCGTTCTCTCTCCAGGGCAGCTGCCATCGTCGCGCCGGGGATTCATCCCGCAGGCGAGGCCGCACCCCGTAAGCGGTCACCCCTACGA
>NZ_JBNNJZ010000322.1:0-9537 GCF_050270335.1 Streptomyces sp. NPDC059900 | reverse complement strand
GTCCAGACCAGGACGGCGTACGCGGGCAGTACCGGCAGTAATCATCGGGGGATGCAGTGGAGTTCTTTTTCTATGCCGTGCCGACCTTGATGGGCGCGCTGATGATCGCGATGGCGGTCGCCGTGATCAATCGCCACAGGCGGCTGCGGGAGGCGTGGTCGAGCGGCCTGACGGCGGAAGGGCGTTGTCTGCGCACATACACCACGACGAGCCGGCACGGCGACAACCACCACATCAGCACCACGCTGCACCACGTCTACGAGTTCGTCCTGCCCACGGGGCGGCCCGTCCGGTTCGAGGATCAGAACGGCCCCGCGACGATCGTCGAGGGCGACATCGTCACCGTGTACTACGCGGCCGACCGCCCGGAGGCGGCGACGGTGCGGGCGCCGGATCCCTCCAGGAGCACGGCCGCCCTGATCGGCGCGCTCTGCTTCTTCGGCGTCGCGCTCGCCTTTTGCGTCGTCTTCATGGCGACGGCGAACGACATGTTCGACGCCTCGGACTCGTTCGACTTCGACGACGGGTACGACTCGGGTGACGGGTTCGATCCGGACCAAGGCTTCGACCCGGACCTGCCGTAGGGGCGCGCTCTCCTCATCTGACGCTGCATCAGTTATGGTGCGCGGCCATGGAGTCCACCGGGAGCACCGTCGCGGAACTCGTACTGGCACGCTGGGGCGACCACCGCCCCGGACTGCGCTTCGAGAACCAGGAGCTGACCCACCATCAACTCGTCGCGGGTGCGGCGGCGAGAGCGGCGCTGCTGGCCGACCTGCTGCCGAGAGGGGCCGAGCCGCATGTCGGCGTCCTGCTCGACAACACCCCCGAGTACCCGCTGTGGCTGAGCGCGGCGGCGCTCGCGGGGGCGGCGGTGGCGGGGATCAACCCCACGCGCCGGGGCGCGGAACTGGCCCGCGACATCGTGCACACCGACTGCCGGGTCCTGATCACGGAGCGGGCGCATCTGGCGCTCCTCGACGGCCTCGAACTGCCGGGCGTACGCATCCTGGTGACGGACACCGACGCCTACGCCGAGCTGCTCGCGCC
The DNA here is from genome assembly GCF_050270335.1 of Streptomyces sp. NPDC059900. Lineage (NCBI taxonomy): Bacteria > Bacillati > Actinomycetota > Actinomycetes > Kitasatosporales > Streptomycetaceae > Streptomyces > Streptomyces sp. NPDC059900. The sequence goes on along the minus strand of NZ_JBNNJZ010000322.1, from coordinate 8,487 downwards.
CTACGCGGACGCGCGCCCGGAGATATCGGGAACGGTGACTCCGGCGAGCCGCATGCTCCTCTACTTCACCTCAGGGTCGACCGGAGCGCCCAAGGCCGCCATCTGCACCCAGGGCCGTCTCGCCGCCGCGGGCCAGTCCCTGGTCAGCCACTTCCGCCTCGGCCCGGACGGGGTCCACTACATCTGCATGCCCATGTTCCACGGCAACGCGGTGATCGCTGACTGGGCGCCCGCGCTCGCCGCTGGGGCGGGGGTGGCGCTGCGGCGGCGCTTCTCGGCTTCGGCGTTCCTGGACGACGTACGGGCTTACGGGGCGACGTACTTCACGTACGTGGGCCGGGCGGTGCAGTACGTCCTCGCCACGCCGGAGCAGCCCGACGACACGTCGAACCCCCTGCTGATGGGCTTCGGCACGGAGGCCGGGGCGGTGGACGCGGCGCGGTTCGAGAAGCGGTTCGGGGTGCGGCTCGTCGAGGGGTACGGGTCTTCGGAAGGGGGCGCGGCGATCCAGCGGACGCCGGGCACGCCCGCCGGGGCGATCGGCGTCGCGGTGCCGGGGAGCGATCTCGCAGTGGTGGACTCCGGGACGCGGGAGGAATGCCCGCCCGGTTCCTTCGACGCGGAGGGGCGGCTGCTGAACGGGGATGCGGCGATAGGGGAGCTGGTGAACAAGGGGCGGGCGCCCTTCGAGGGGTACTGGCGCAACGCGGAGGCGGATGCGGCGCGGCTGCGGGACGGGTGGTACTGGACGGGGGACCTCTTCTACCGCGACGCGGAGGGGTTCTTCTACTTCGCGGGGCGTACGGACGACCGGCTGCGGGTGGACAGCGAGAACCTGGCGGCTGCGGTGATCGAGAACATCCTCGCGCGGTGGGAGGGGGCGGCGGCGGTGGCGGTGTACGCGGTGCCGGATCCTGTGGCGGGGGATCAGGTGATGGCCGCGGTCGCGCCCAGGGAGGGGGCCGCGTTCGATCCCCTCGCCTTCGCCGAGTTCCTGCTCTCGCAGCCGGACCTGGGCACGAAGATGGCGCCTCGCTTCGTACGGGTGGTCCGGCGGATGCCGGTGACGGCCACGAACAAGGTGGCGCGGGCGGCGCTGCGCCGGGAGGGCTTTCGCTGCGGTGACCCGGTCTGGTGGCGCCCGGGCCCTGGCGCCTACCGCCCCCTGACCCCGGCGGACGAGTCCACGCTCCTGTCCCAATACCGCGCCCAATCCCGCGAAAACCTGCTCCCCGGCTAGCCCGCTACCGCTGCCACCACGGAACACCCCTCTCCCGCCCGCCCACCTGTCACCCCGCAGCCTCACCTGCACCGAACAACCTTCCCCACCCACCCGCCCGTTTGCCCCGCAGCCTTGCTCGCACCGAACAAGCTGTCCCACCCACCCGCCCGTTTGCCCCGCAGTGACGGGGCGGTGGTAGTGCGCCGGCCACGGGAGCACGGCCCCCACGCACCGGCACCCGGCATCGAGACGCGAGGGGACGTGTCGGTATTTCCGCCCGGAGCACGGTTCGCAACACTCCCCAGCCGAAGCAACAAGACGGCGCCCACCCGATGGCGAGGACGGACATACCGACGCGGCCCCGCACCCAACGACGGACCAGCCCCGCAGCACGCCCCGCACACCCGCACCCGGAACACCCTCACCCCCGCCCCGCCCCATCCCGCCCGCATACCGTGACCCCATGGCCAGCGAGAGTGTGTGGGTGGGGCTTCGGCGGTGGAGGTATCTGGGGAGCAGTGCGCCCTGGAGGGGGGTCGGGTATCTCCTCGGGGGTGTGGTGTTCGGGGTGGTCGTGCTGGTGGGAGGGCTTGCGGCAGCCGTCGTCGGGGCCGCCCTTGCCGTCGTACTGGTAGGGCTCCCGCTGCTCGCCCTCCTCGGCCTCGCCGGCATCCCCGTAGCCGCCCTGGAACGCCGCAGGCTCCGCCTCGTCGAGCCGGCGACCCCCGCCCCCACCCCCCACCGCACCCCCGAAGCCCCCGGCATCCCCGCCTGGTTCAAGCTGCGGGTCAAGGAGCAGGCCACCTGGCGTGAGCTCGCGTACACCGCGCTGCTCGCCCTGGTCCTGTGGCCCATGGACCTGCTCGTACTGGCCTGCACGGTCGGCGCCCCCGCCGTCCTGATGGCGGCCCCCGTCCAACTCGCCTTGGACGGCGGCGAGATACGCGCAGCCAAGCTCTGGCTGGTCGGCGACTACCCGCACGCCTTCGCCACCGCCCTGCTCGGCCTCGCCCTGCTCGCCCCGCTGCTCTACCCCCTCGGCGCCTACGCCACCGCCAGGGCCGCCCTGGCCCGCCTCCTCCTCGCCCCGCGCGAGGCCGAGCTGACCACCCAGCTGGCGGAAGTGACCCGCTCCAGGGCCCGCCTGGTGGACGCCTTCGAAGCCGAACGGCGGCGGATCGAGCGGGACTTGCACGACGGTGCCCAGCAGCGGCTCGTCGCGCTGACCATGACCCTGGGCCTGGCGAGGCTCGACGCCACCCCCGGCAGCGAACTCGCCGCACAGCTCGCCAAGGCGCACGACGAGGCGGGGAACGTGCTGAACGAACTGCGTGAACTCATCCGCGGCATCCACCCCCAAGTCCTCGTCGACTACGGCCTCGCCGCCGCCGTCGAGGACGCCGCCGACCGCTCCCCGATCCCCGTCGACACCGACCTGGACGACCTGCCGCGCCTCCCCGAATCCGTCGAGGCCGCCGGGTACTTCACCGCCCGCGAAGCCCTCACCAACATCGCCCGCCACAGCGGCGCCCCCCGCGCGCACATCAGCGCGCGCCACCACGGGGACACCCTCCGCATCGACGTGCGCGACGAGGGCAAGGGCGGCGCGGACCCCGCCCGCGGCTCCGGCCTGACCGGCCTGGCGGACCGCCTCGCGGTGCTCGATGGCACACTGACGGTCACCAGCCCGCCCGGTGGCCCGACCGTACTGTCCGTGGAGATCCCGTGCAGAGCCCAGCACCCCCAAGTCCCCGAGGACTGAGGATCGTCGTCGCCGAAGACAGCGTGCTGCTCAGGGAAGGTCTCGTCGGCCTGCTCACCCGCTTCGGCCACGAAGTGCCCGCCGCGCTCGGCGACGCACGGGGGCTGCCCGCCGCCGTCGACGCGCACGCCCCTGACCTGGTCCTCACCGACGTACGCATGCCGCCCTCCTTCCAGGACGAGGGCCTGCGCGCCGCCCTCGCCCTGCGCGCCGAGCGGCCAGGGCTTCCGGTCCTGGTGCTCAGCCAGTACGTGCAGCGTTCGTACGCCGCCGAACTCCTGGACACCGGCGACGGCACCGGCGTGGGCTATCTGCTCAAGGACCGCGTGGGCCAGGTCGAGCAGTTCGCCGACGCGGTGACGCAGGTGGCGGGCGGCGGTACGGTCGTGGACCCGGAGGTCGTACGGCAGTTGCTCAGGCGCCGCCGCGATCCCCTGGAACAGCTCACGCCGCGCGAGCGCGAAGTCCTCGGCCTGGTCGCCGAGGGCAGGTCGAACGCGGCGATCGCCGCCGAACTCGTCGTCAGCGAGGCCGCGGTGGGCAAACACATCGGCAACATCCTCGGCAAACTGGACCTGCCGCCCGGAGACGGCACCCACCGCAGGGTGCTCGCGGTCCTGGCCTATCTGCGGGCCTGAGCGGCAGAAGGAACGGACCCGTCCCGCCGATCCTTGCAATGGCCACCGGTCTGGTCGATTACGATCCTGGACCATGAGCACGTCAGACCAGATGGGGGCAGGCCGGGCAGGCCTCACGCCGCGCCAGGCCCGGCGCATACGGATCGCCGCGGCCTCGTTGCTGATGGCCGCGGCGGCCGTGGTGCTCGCCGTGCGCCTGGCGAGCAGGTCGTCCGTCCTGGTCGTGGGGGTGTACGGGCTGCTGCTCGTCCTCTGCGGCCTGGTGATCGAACTCAGCAGGCGGGGACGGACCCGGCTCGGCAGCTATCTGCTCGCCGTCGGCCTGGTGGCCGCCCTGGTCATGGACTGGGTGGTGCTTGCCTGACCGCTCGCCCGTCCCCCTGCCCGGCCGGTACGGGGGCGTTCGTCACCGGCGCCTCCTCGCGGAGCCCGTACCGCTCGTGGAGCCTTCGCATCCGCGCCGGCGCCCACCACGCGCGCCTGCCGAGCAGCGTCATCGTCGCCGGTACGAGGAACATCCGCACCAGGGTCGCGTCGATGAGCACGGCCAGCGTCAGGCCGAGGCCGATCTGCAGGATCGGTGCGAAGCCGCCGGTCATGAACCCGCCGAAGACGATCGCGAGCAGCAGTGCCGCACAGCTGACGACACGCCCCGAGCGGCGCAGGCCCTCGACGGTGGCGGCACGGTGGTCGCCCGTCTCCAGCCAGGTCTCCCGCATCCGGGACAGGATGAACAGCTCGTAGTCCATGGCGAGCCCGAACGCGATCGCGATGATCAGCGGCGGCGCCGTCAGGCTCAGCGCCCCGAGCCCCTCACTGCCCAGCAGCCCCGCGAGATGCCCGTCCTGGAACACCCACACCACGACGCCGAGCGCGGCGCCCAGGCTGAGCAGGGTGGTGGCGAGCGTACGCAGGGGCAGCAGCAATGACCCGGTGAAGGCGAAGAGCAGGGCGAACAGGGCGACCAGGACGGTGAGTACGGCCCAGGGGGCGCGCTCGGCGAGCATCGAGCGGAAGTCGACGAGGCCCGCTGCGTTGCCGGTGACCCGGACGGGTTCGTCCCCGCGCAGGTCGCGCACCCGCTCCACGATCCGGGTGGCTTCGGGACCGTCGACCGAGCCCTTGGGGGTCAGCTCCAGCAGGACCGTCCCGTCGGGGAGCCGTTCGCTGTCGGCGGCCCTGATGCCGGGCAGGGCACGGATACCGGCCACGGTGCCTGGATCGGTGCCCGACCCGACGAGCACCTTGACGGGGTCGGTGTCCGCCCCGGCCGGATAGTGCTCGCGCACGGTGTCGTACAGCTGCCGGGCCTCGGTGTCGTGCGGGAGCTGCCGCGCGTCCCCGATGTTGATCCGCATCCCGAAGGCGGGCAAGGCGAGGAGCGTGAGGACCGCGACCACGGTGGCGGTCACGGCCACCGGGCGCCGGGCGGAGAAGAGCGCGAGCCGGGCGAAGAAGGCCCTGGGCTCGGACGCGACCCCGGCCCTGCTCCTTCGTCGCCAAAGCCCTTTACGCGTACGGGACTTAGCACCCGAAGGCGCGACCTTGCCGCCGAACAGGGCGAGCAGCGCGGGCAGCAGCGTCAGCGCCGCCAGCATGTCCACGACGACCACCGCACCGGCCGCCAGGCCCATGCTGCGCAGGAACGGGCTGGGGAACCAGACGAGCCCCGACAGGCTGATGGCCACCGTCAGGCCGGAGAAGAGGACGGTGCGCCCGGCGTGGGCGACGGTCGCGTGCACGGCCCGCGCCACGTCGTCCGCCTTCCCCCGCTCCTCGCGGAAGCGGATCACCATCAGGAGCGCGTAGTCGACGGCGAGGCCGAGGCCGAGCATCGTGACGATCTGGACGGCATAGACGGAGATCTCGGTGAACTGGCTGAAGCCGTAGAGCGTCAGGAAGGCGCCCGCCACACCGCTCACGGTGACCAGGAGGGGGAGCCCGGCGGCCCGCAGCCCGCCGAAGATGAGCAACAGAACGACGAGTACGGCGGGCAGAGTGATCAACTCGGCCCGTGCGACGTCCTCCTGGGCCCTGCCGCCCATCTGCTCGCCGAGCAGCGGCCCACCGCTCACCGCCACCTCGCCCGCGCTGATCTCACGGATACGGTCGGCCGCGTCGCCGGTGGCCTCCACCTCGGCATCGTCGTCGAGCCCTCCCTTGAGGGTGACGGGGATGAGCAGCGCCTTGCCGTCCCCGGAGACGAGACCCCGGGTGGTGTACGGGTCCGGTACCTGCGCGATGCCGGGCTGCTCCCGTACGTCGGCGATCGCGTCGCCCACCTGGGCGCGCAGCCGCGGGGTGTCGACGGCGGGGCCCGACACGACGGCGTTGAAGTCGTCGCCGTACGGCGTGAGTTCGTCCAGGCGCTCCGCGGCGACGACCGACTCGCTGCCGGGGACGTCCTCGACCGACGAGGTCAGGTCGCCGAACACGCGGGTGCCGAAGCCGAAGCCCAGGACCAGGAGAAGGAGCCAGACGAGGACGACGGTCTTGGGGCGCCGGGTGGCGGTATGAGCGAGGGCGGCCAGCATGGCTCTGCCTCCTCCGTGGATGGGGTCCGGGTCGCCCCCAGAGTCGTCCCCGGCGGGTGTGCGGCGGATCGCCGTGCCGAGCGGTCTTGCGGCCTCCCCCGTGCGGGGTAGGTCTCGGTCGGGCGGGGGAGGGGGAAGGGGGAATCAGCCCGTCCGGCGTTTGAGGACGAACTCGGCGGAGCCGGTGATCGACGGCGCGCACACGGCAGGGCGCCCGAGCCAGGACAGACCTAACTCCCCGGCACCACGAGCCCCGTCTCGTACGCGCAGATCACCGCCTGCACCCGGTCCCGCAGCCCCAGTTTCGACAGGACGTTGCTGACATGGGTCTTCACCGTGTGCTCGCTGACCACGAACGACGCGGCGATCTCCGCGTTGGACAGGCCACGCGCGAGCAGCCGCAGCGTCTCCTCCTCGCGGGCGGTGAGGACCGCGAGGCGTTCGGACGGCGTCACGTCGGGAGCGTCGGACTCCGTGCGGCGGCGCCGGACCACGTCCGCCACCAGGCGCCGCGTCACCGACGGCGCGAGCAGGGAATCGCCGGCCGCCACGACCCGTACCGCGTGCACCAGGTCGTCCCGGCGGACGTCCTTGAGCAGGAAGCCGCTGGCTCCCGCGTACAGCGCCTCGTAGACGTACTCGTCGTGGTCGAAGGTGGTCAGCATGACCACCCGGCAGCTGGACTGCGCGCACACCCGGCGGGCCGCCTCGATGCCGTCCATGCCCGGCATGCGGATGTCCAGGAGGACGACGTCGGGGCCGTGCCGCAGGACCGCCGCCACCGCCTGCGCGCCGTCACCCGCCTCCGCCACCACCTCGATGTCGGGCTGCGCCTCAAGGATCATGGAGAAGCCGCTGCGCACCAGCTCCTGATCGTCGGCGACCGCCACCCGGATGCTCATCACCCCAGAATGCCGTGGGCAGCCGTACGGCGACACGGAATCCGCCATCGGGTCCGTTGCCGGCCTCGGCCGTGCCACCGCAGGCGGCGGCGCGTTCCCGGATGCCGACGAGCCCGTGCCCCGAATCCGCCGAGGTCAGGGACCCGACCCCGTCGTCCTGGACCCGTATCCGCAACTCGGCGTCCAGCCAGTCGAGCCGGACGGACGCTTCCGTCGCCGCCGCGTGCTTGACGCAGTTGGTCAGTGCCTCCTGGACGATCCGGTACGCGGCCACCTCGACGTAGGGCGGCAGCGGACGCGGATGTCCCGACTGCGCGAGGCCGACGCGCAGACCGGTCCGTCCGACGAGCGCGGTCAGCTCCGGGAGCGCGGCGAGCGTCGGCTGCGGGTCGCGCCCGTCCGGGGCCGACGGCTCTCTCAGGACGCCCAGGATCCGCCGCAGCTGCACCATCGCGTCGCGCCCCGCACCCGCGATCGCCTCGAAGGCCCCCACCGCCCGGTCCGGGTCGCTGCGCACGACCACGGGGCCCGCCTCGGCCTGGACCACCATCAGGCTCACCGCATGGGCGAGGATGTCGTGCATGTCGCGGGCGATGCGGGAGCGCTCCTGGCTGACCGCGCGCGCCGTCTCGGTGGCGCGCTCCCGCTCCAGGCGCCGGGCCCGGTCCTCCAGGGCCGCCGTGTAGGCGCGCTGCACGCGGGCGAAGGCGCCGAGTGCGTACGCGCTGATGAGGCTGAACAGGTGGAAGGGGTATTCGTACGGCTCGGCGTGCTCCTTGAAGGCCATGGTGACGGCGGCCCCCGCCAGCCACCCGGCGAACATGACGCGCCGCTTCAGCGGCGGGCTCAGGGCGGCCACGGTGTAGAGGGCGACCATGCCGCCGAAGCAGACGTCGGGCGGCGGCCGGTGGTAGAGCGCCATGGCGGGCGTGAAGAAGGCGATGACGGCGGCGCAGGCGAAGGGCGCGCGCCTGCGCCAGATCAGCGGCACCGCGGTCCCGGCGCCCAGGACGAACCCGCCGGGGCTCAGCGGGTCGCCGCCCTCGTCCGGGAAGAGGAACTGGAGCGATACGGCGAAGAGCACCACGGCGGCAAGGGCGGTGTCCACCACGTAGGGGCGGGTGGTGCGCAGCCGGGACAGGGCGGGCAGGGGACGCTGCATCGGGCGGCTCCTCGGGGCAGGAGGCCGTGCCAGTATCGCGGCGCCCCGGCGGCGCTGTCCTCACCGGTGCGGGGGATATCGGGGGGATATGCGGCGGGATACGCACGAAAGAAGCCCCTCGCTCGCGCGAGGGGCTTCTCACTGTCTGTGCGCCGCCAGGGACTCGAACCCCGGACCCGCTGATTAAGAGTCAGCTGCTCTAACCAACTGAGCTAGCGGCGCCTGCTGACTCGAAAATAATACCTGGTCCCGGGGGGTGCTCAGAAC
>NZ_JBNNJZ010000321.1:0-9574 GCF_050270335.1 Streptomyces sp. NPDC059900 | reverse complement strand
GGACATCGGCACCTCGTCGGGCGCGACGGTGGAGACCCTGCTGCTCGCCGCGTGCTGGTACCTGATCATGACGTCGATCCTCAGCGTCGGTCAGTACTACCTGGAGCGCTACTACGCGCGCGGTTCGTCGCGCACCCTGCCCGACACCCCGTTCCAGAAGATCAAGGCCAACATGCTGTCCCTCGGCAACCGCGCGGGAGGTGTGCGCTGATGACCACCGCCATGGTGAAGTCCGAAGGCGTCCACAAGTCCTTCGGCAACGTCGAAGTCCTCAAGGGCATCGACCTGGAGGTCAAGTCGGGCGAGGTCTTCTGCCTCATCGGCCCGTCCGGCTCCGGCAAGTCGACGTTCCTGCGCTGCATCAACCACCTGGAGAAGATCAACGCGGGTCGGCTCTACGTCGACGGCGATCTGGTGGGCTACCGGCAGAAGGGGGACAAGCTGTACGAGCTCAAGGACAGCGAAGTCGCCCTCAAGCGCCGGGACATCGGCATGGTCTTCCAGCGCTTCAATCTCTTCCCGCACCTGACGGCCATCGAGAACATCATGGAGGCGCCGGTCCAGGTCAAGGGCGAGACGAAGACCGCGGCCAGGGAGCGCGCCGGCCAGCTTCTGGAGCGCGTGGGCCTGGCCGACAAGGCGAAGAACTACCCCTCGCAGCTCTCGGGCGGCCAGCAGCAGCGCGTGGCCATCGCCCGCGCGCTCGCGATGGAGCCGAAGCTGATGCTCTTCGACGAGCCGACGTCGGCGCTCGACCCGGAGCTGGTCGGTGACGTGCTCGACGTCATGCGCGACCTCGCCGAGTCCGGCATGACGATGATCGTCGTCACGCACGAGATGGGCTTCGCGCGCGAGGTCGGCGACAGCCTCGTCTTCATGGACGAGGGCGTGGTGGTCGAGTCCGGCCACCCGCGCGACGTCCTGACGAACCCGCAGCAGGAGCGGACGCAGTCGTTCCTGTCGAAGGTCCTCTAGCAGGTGCGCGAGAGGGGCGGTACGGACCTGATGTCCGTACCGCCCCTCTCGCGTGTGCGCGCTACTTGAGGCCCAGCACCATCGCGTCCGACGGCGAGGACCACACCGTGCGCGCCTCGCCGAAGCCCGCGTCGCGCAGCGTGCGCGCGTGCCACTCGGGGGGCGGGGTGTCGCCGTCCGCGTGCTCGCCGTAGATCTCGAAGCGCTTGGCGGTGGGTGCGGCGAGGACCGGGTCCTTGGCGGCCAGCTGCCACCATTCCTTCCAGTCCACGGCGCCCTCGGCCCTGGCCCGGTCCATACGGGCGTGCCGCTGGGCACGGTCGGCGTCGTTCAGGCGGGGCGTGGCGGGGTCGGGCATGTGGTCGGCGTTCATGAAGACGCCGCCGTCGCGCACGACCGACGCGATCTGCCCGTAGAGGGTGGTGAGGGGTTCGCTGTGCAGCCAGTGCAGGGCGGTGGCGGTCAGAACGGCGTCGTACGAGTCGTACGGGAGCCGGTCCGTCCAGTCGGGGTCCTTGAGGTCCGCGGTCACGAACGTGACGCGGTCGTCCCCGGCGAAGGTGCCCTCGGCGATGGCCAGGAGCGCGGGGTCGAGGTCGACGCCGGTGCTGACCGCGTCCGGGAACCTCTTGAGCAGCCGGTCCGTAATACTCCCCGTACCGCACGCGAGGTCCAGGACGCGCGGCTCGGTGCCGACGACGGCTTCGACCATGTCCAGCATGACCCGGAACCGCTCCTCGCGGTCGGGGAGATACCACTCCTGCTGCCGGTCCCAGCTGTCCTGCCAGGCCCGCCAGTCGGTTCCGGACACCGTTTCCGTCATCAGAAGCCCTCCCGTACGTAATACGCTCTCGTAATACCCTCGAACTACGCGCAACCGTTACTCACGCACTGACGAAGATAGCCCGCCCCGGTAAGGACTACAAGTGGAACTGGCCTATTACTCGGACTACGCCGTACGTCTGGTCAACAGCGAGGAGCCGGGTCGCAACAAGGACACGCTGACGTCGGTCGAGGCCGTCCGTGAGCTGTTCGGAGGGAGCTCGCAGGCCGCGCGCCGCGCCACGGACTCCGACGTCACCCGCTTCCGGTCGGTACGGGCCAGGCTCAGGGCGGTCTTCGAAGCGGCCGACGGCGGCGACGAGACCCTGGCGGTCTCCCTGCTGAACTCACTGCTCATGGAGTTCCCGGTCAGCCCGCAGATCTCGGGCCACGACGACCGCGACGACGACGGAAACCCGCTGTGGCACATGCACCTGGCGGACCACCCGTCGAACGCCACGTCCGGGTACGCCGCGATCGCCGCGATGGGCCTGGCCTTCCACCTGACCGAGCACGGCGTCGACCGCCTCGGCCTGTGCGAGGCAACGCCGTGCCGCAACGCCTATCTCGACACGTCGACGAACCGCTCCCGGCGCTACTGCTCGGACCGTTGCGCGACCCGCGCCAACGTCGCCGCCTACCGCGCCCGCAAGCGCCTGGAGACGGACCGGTCGGCCAGCACGGGCCGCGCCGCCGAGACGGCCCAGCGCAGCAGGGCCAACGGCGAGCGCTGACCGGACGCGAACCGGGGCGGGCGGTAGCGGAACCACACCTTCCCCAGGACGAGTTCCCCGGGCACCGTGCCGTAGTCCGTGCTGTCCCCTCCCGCGTACGCGTTGTCCCCGAGCACCCACCAGCCGCCCTCGCGCCGCTCCGCGGCGCGCTTGACCACCAGCAGGTCCTGCTGGAACGGATGGCGTAGCACCACCACGTCACCCGCACGGACCCGTGCGCCCCACTGCACCACCAGACGGTCCCCGTGGTAGAGCGTGGGCACCATCGACGGACCGGTCACCTCTGCCGCACCCAACGGCAAGACGGACCTTCTCCGTTCGCTCTCCTGTGACAGCTCCGGCATCACCGGCACCTCCCCGGTCCTATCCTCCACCAGTACGAGTCTGGCCCTGGACTTTTGACCTAAGCCCATGGGGGCACTCGCGAAAACACGTCTCTCACGGAGTAATGTCCCACCTGAGAAGACGATCACGAGGAAGGACCGCTGCATGCTTTCCCGCCTGTTTGCCCCCAAGGTAAAGGTCAGCGCCCACTGCGACCTGCCCTGCGGCGTGTACGACCCGGCTCAGGCCCGCATCGAGGCGGAGTCGGTCAAGGCCGTCCAGGAGAAGATGGCCGGTAATGACGACGCGCAGTTCCAGACGCGTGCCATCGGCATCAAGGAGCAGCGCGCGGAGCTCGCCAAGCACCACGTGTCGGTGCTCTGGAGCGACTACTTCAAGCCCCCGCACTTCGAGAAGTACCCGGAGCTGCACCAGCTGGTCAACGACACCCTGAAGGCCCTCTCGGCCGCCAAGGGCTCGTCGGACCCGGCCACGGGCCAGAAGGCGCTCGACTACATCGCCCAGATCGACAAGATCTTCTGGGAGACCAAGAAGGCCTGATCTCAGCGCCTTCAGTACTGGTTCCGTACTGGTCCAGTACTGGTTCAGCACACACGAGAGCACCCGGCATCCGCGCGGAGCCGGGTGCTCTCTGCGTTGCGTCAGCCCTGCAGGGCCGCGAGGCCCTTGCGCAGGTCATCCGCGTTCATCACCGGGCAGATCTCGATCTCCGCGCCGAGCTCCAGGAAGAACGGCTCGGCGATGGACGGGATCCGCGAGCTGTCCTCCATGTCGAAGACGAAGGTGGCGGTCCGGCCGCCGTCACCGGGACCGAAGTACGCGGCCTCCGGTTCGAGCTGTTCCGTCACCGACTGCATGATCTTCGGCAGCGTGCCGTTCTTGATCGCCTCGTTCGAGACCTGCGTGTCCAGACGCGCTCTCAACATGACTCTCATGGCTCTCACTTCCTCCCTCCAAGGGTCCCGCATCAGGCCCGATCATGCAGCGCCAGGTTCGCGGCGAAGCCCAGGAACGCCACCCCGCTGAACTGCTCGAGGCGGCGGCGGAACGACGGGCGGCGCATGCGCTCGCCCAGTGCGGAAGCCGCCCGGGTGATGATCCAGTACCAGAGCGCGAGCTCGGCCAGGTCGATCGCCGTGAGCAGCAGGGTCGCGCCGAACACGTCGGCGCCCGCCGGGACGAACTGCGGGATCAGGCTCATGTAGAAAAGCCCGGCCTTGGGGTTGAGCAGGTTCGTGCCGAGGCCGGCGCGGAAGGCGGCCCAGCGGCTGCGGGGAGTGACGGGCGGTGCCGCTTCCCCGGCCGGTGCTCCGGACGTCCCCTCGGCCGGTGCTCCGGCCGTCCCCTCCCCCGCCCGGCGGCGGGCCCGCCGCAGCGCCGTGCCGCCGAGCCACGCCAGATAGACGGCGCCTCCGATGCGCAGTGCCTCGTACGCGAGATGCGATGCCGTGAGCAGTGCCGTCAGGCCGATCGCCGTCGCCACGCCCCAGGCCAGGCAGCCGGTGAGGATGCCGAGCGCCGCGGCGAAGCCGCCGTCCCGGCCGTGGGCCACCGAGGTGCGCAGGACCAGGAGCGTGTCCAGGCCCGGCGTGACGTTGATGATCGCGGCGACGCCCGCGAACGCGAGTGCGGCGGTGAGCATGCCGGGAGATTAGCCGCCCTCCGCGGGCTCGCGCCGCCGGATAAATCAGTTGCCGGGGGCGGCCCGCACCTGCTGCACTCTCCGTACACCCAGACCCGTCGAGGAGACGCAATGCGCCGTTCGTTCATGTCCAGCCGGAAGGGAATTGCCATCAACCCAGAGGACATGACACTTCGTGCATACGTCGAGCACATCCAAGACGCTGAACCTGGGCATCCTGGCGCACGTTGACGCCGGGAAGACCAGCCTGACCGAGCGGCTTCTGCACGCCGCCGGTGTCATCGACGAGATCGGTCGCGTCGATGCCGGCAACACCCAGACCGACTCACTGGCCCTGGAACGGCAGCGCGGGATCACCATCAAATCCGCCGTCGTCTCCTTCGCCGTCGACGACGTCACCGTCAATCTCATCGACACCCCCGGCCACCCGGACTTCATCGCCGAGGTGGAGCGGGTGCTGAGCGTGCTCGACGGCGCCGTACTCGTCGTCTCCGCCGTCGAGGGCGTCCAGGCGCAGACCAGGGTGCTGATGCGGACGCTGCGGCGGCTCCGCATTCCCACGCTCGTCTTCGTCAACAAGATCGACCGGCGCGGAGCGCGCCACGAGGACCTGCTGCGCGACATCGCCCAGCGGCTCGTGCCGGACATCGTGCCCATGGGTACGGTCACCGGACTCGGCGGCCCCGAAGGCGCCTTCGTGCCCTGTGCCGCCGGTGATCCCGCCTTCACCGCCCGCCTCGTCGACGTACTCGCCGCGCACGACGACGCCCTGCTCGCCGCGTACGTCGAGGACGAGGCGGGACTCTCCCCCGGGCGGCTGCGCGCCGAACTCGGCACGCAGAGCGCGCGGGCCCTGGTCCACCCGGTGTTCTTCGGCTCGGCCGCCACCGGCGCGGGCATCGGCGAACTCATGGCGGGCATCCGGGAGTTGCTGCCCTCCGAGGACGGGGCGCAGCGGTCCTGCGATCCCGTGTCCGGCACCGTGTTCAAGGTCGAGCGCGGGGACGCCGGGGAGAAGATCGCGTACGTGCGGATGTTCGCGGGGATCCTGCGCACACGGGACCGGCTGCCGTTCGGCGGCGGGCGCGAGGGCAAGGTCACCGCGGTCAGCGTCTTCGAGCACGGGTCCGCCGCCGCGCGCGAAGGTGTCCGCGCGGGGCAGATCGGCAAGGTGTGGGGGCTCGGCGACGTCCGGATCGGTGATGTCGTCGGCGTACCGGACGCGGCGGGCGCGAGCGCCGGTCGCCAGTACTTCTCGCCGCCCACCCTGGAGACCGTCGTCGTCCCCGCCCGCCCCGGCGACAGGGGCGCGCTGCATCTCGCGCTCGCCCAGCTCGCCGAGCAGGACCCGCTGATCAATCTGCGCCAGGACGACCTCCGCCAGGAGGTGTACGTGTCGCTGTACGGCGAGGTCCAGAAGGAAGTCATCCAGGCGACCCTCCTCGACGAGTACGGGATCGACGTCACGTTCCGCGAGACCACCACCATCTGCGTGGAGCGCGTGACGGGCAGCGGTTCCGCTCACGAGATCATCGACAAGGACGACAACCCCTTCCTGGCCACCGTCGGGCTGCGCGTCGAGCCCGGCCCGCCGGATTCCGGCGTGGAGTTCCGCCTGGAGGTCGAGCTCGGTTCGATGCCGTACGCGTTCTTCCGTGCCGTCGAGGAGACCGTGCGCGAGACGCTGGCGCAGGGGGTCCACGGGTGGGAGGTGAGCGACTGCGTCGTCACCATGACGCACTCCGGTTACTGGCCCCGGCAGAGCCACGCGCACGGCACCTTCGACAAGAGCATGTCGAGCACGGCCGGGGACTTCCGGCAGCTGACCCCGCTGGTGCTGCTCGACGCGCTGCGGCGGGCGGGCACCCGGGTGCACGAGCCGCTGCACCGCTTTCGGCTCCGCGTCCCCGACGACGTGTTCGGGACGCTCCTGCCCGTGCTCTCGCGGCTGCGTGCGGTCCCGCACACCCAGACGGCGCGCGGCACCTCGTACGTCGTCGAGGGCGAGATCCCCGCGGCCCGCGTGCACGAACTCGAACAGCTGCTGCCCTCGCTGACGCGCGGCGAGGGCGAGCTGGAGTCCGCCTTCGAGCGGTACAAGGCGGTCGCGGGCGAGGCCCCCGACCGGCCGCGCACCGACCGCAATCCGCTCTGCCGCAAGGAGTATCTGCGAGAGGTGACGGGAGTAAGGCGCTGAACACCGCGCTTGGTTATGGTCCATCCGTCCCCCCTGCCACTTGGAGGAGAACAGCAATGAGCGCACCCCGCCCGCCCGAGCAGCGCAAGCAGGACGTCCTGCACCGCCTCGCCCACGACGTCGACGCCTGGGTGGCGACCGCCGGCGCCGACGGCGGGATCCCGTACCTGGTCCCGCTGTCCTTCCGGTGGACCGGCGAGGCCCTGCTCGTGGCCACTCCGGACGCCAGCATCACCGGCCGCAACCTCCGGGCGACCGGCAAGGCGCGGGTCGCCGTCGGGCCGACCCGCGACGTCGTGATGATCGAAGGGGCCGTACGCGCCCTCGGCGAGGGCGAGTTGACCGCCGAGGACCTCGACGACTTCGCCGAGCAGACGGGGTTCGACCCGCGCAAGCTCGACACCGTGTACACCTACTTCCGCATCACCCCGCAGCGGATCCAGGCGTGGCGCGAGGCCGACGAGCTGGAGGGGCGGGAGTTGATGCGGGGCGGGCGGTGGACGGTCGGGTGAGGTGAGCCTGCCGACGCGGGGCCGGGGCCGGAGTTCGGGCCGGGGTCAGTCCCGGCCGAGGACCGGGGCCAGCGCCTCCCGCAAGTCGTCGGGTCCCGTGTAGTGCAGCCCCGTCATGCCGAGCGCGACCGCCGCGTCCACGTTCTCCTTGCGGTCGTCCACGAACAGGCAGCGCTCGGCCCGGACCCCTGCCCGCTCCAGGGCGATCTCGTAGATCCGGCGGTCCGGCTTGACGATGCCGACACCGGCGCTGCCGACCACCGTGTGCGCGAGGTCGGCGATGCCGAGTTCGGCCAGGTCGTCGTCCAGCCAGGGGGTCGCGTTCGTCACGAGCGCCACGTGCAGGTGCGCGCGGGCCCGCCGGAGCAGGTCGACCACGGTGGCGTCGGCGGAGAATCCGGCACCGGCGAGCGCGGTGCCCAGGGCGTGCCCGCGCTCGTACGGCACGCGGTCCGCGAGGCCGCGCGCAATCGCCGCCACCCACTCCTGCCTGCCGGTGCGCCCGAGCATCAGCGGCAGGTCGGTCTCGGGCGCGAAGGCGATCTCGGCGGTGCTGCCGTGCGGGAGACCGGCGTCGCGCTCCATCGCCTCCAGCTCCGACATGTCGTAGAAGCGGATCACGCCGTCGAGGTCGCAGAACACCGCGTCGAAGGGCAGCGGCGGCCCGGGGGCCCGCGGCGGCACAGCGTCGGGGGCCTGCTGCGCCACCGGCCAGGTGAAGCGCACCTTCTCCCGGGCTTCGGCGCCGATACGGTCGTAGAAGCGGATCGCGCCCTCGTTCCACGCGGGTGTCTGCCACTGGACCTCGGGGAGGCCCAGGGCGCGCGCCTGTGCGGCCACCGCGTCCGTCAGGCGCTCGCCGAGGCCGAGGCCCCGGTGTCCGTCGCGCAGGAAAAGGCAGTCCATGTGGAGGTACTCGGTGCCGTCCCAGGTGGAGATCTCCGGCGCGCACGTGGCGTAGCCGACGACCTCGCCGCCGGGCAGCTCGGCCACCAGGCAGCGCAGGCGCGGTTCCGGCTCACCGAAGAGCAGGGCGTCCAGACGCCGGTCGAGGCCGGGGGCGGGCGGGGCGCCCTTCTCGTACGCGGCGTGCTCGGCGATCAGCTCCACGATGCGGGGGAGGTCGGCGGGGCGCGCGTGACGGACGCGGGGAACCGCGCCGTTCTGTTCGCGGGGCGCTTCGGCGTTCTGTTCGCCGGACGCCGCGCCGGGCTCTTCGCCGTCCTGTGCGCGCGATCTGTCGTACGTCATCGCAGATCCCCCTCGGCGATGTCGTTGCCCCGCGCGGTGAGCCGCTCCGCGAGAGGTCCGGCCCCGTCGAGCACACGCCGTGCGTACGCGTTGCGCTCATGCGTGAGCGCGGCCGACGGGAGTGCCTCAAGCTCGGTCATGTCCATGCGCCCATGATGCAACTGTCCGCTGGTTCTTGTGATGCGGGTGTCCGCTACCGCTCCCCCAGCACTCGCTTCACGTTGGCCCGCAGCCGGTTCTGGTCCGCGCGGACCGCCTCGTACGCGTCCTTGTGGCGGGCCACGTCCGCGCGCTGCTTCTCCTCGCGCACCGCCCACCACACCCCGGCCGTGTTGTGCTCCCGCTTGCACTCGACGTCCGCGGTCGCCGTGGCCCGCTCCTTCGCCGTCCGGTCGGTGTTGCCGCCGTGGTCGTTCCCGCGGCTCCACGCCTTGTCGCCGAACGCGTCGTCCGGCGTCCGGTAGCGCTTGACGCCCCTGCTCTCCAGGCAGTCGGCCCAGGTGTCGAGAGCCTCGCGGACCCGCTCGTCCTTGACGATCGCCTTGTCCAGGCTCTGGATCCGCTTCGGGACGTACGTGTACATGCGCGTCCTGTCCCGTACGCCTTCGGTGAGGCGCCCGGCACCGCTGTTCGCGCAGCCGCTCGCGCGCTTGCCGCCCCGGCCGTACAGCGCCTGCTGCTCGTCCTCACGCACGGCGCGCCCCTCGGCCCGCCCGGCGTCGCTCCGGGACCGCGCCGGGTCCCAGCCGTAGCCCCAGCGGCGGGCGCTTTCGAGGTCGAGTGTCCCGTACGGGTACGACGGCATCTGCACCGCGACCATCGCATACGAATTGGCCATCTTCGGCTGCGCCGGGTGGAGGGGAAAGTCCTCGAAGCCGAGCTTGCGCATGCAGCTCCGCGTCATGCGCGCCTGCGCCTCCGTGTGGCGCTCGCTGTCCCGCGTGCTGAACTCGTACCGGTCGAGGGGCAGTTCGGGCAGGTCCTTGTCCGTCCGCACGGAGGGCACACCGGCGCCTCCCGCCCCGCCCCCCGACGACTACGAACCCCACCCGCGCCTGCCCCCCCCCCCCACGCCCCCAAAACCCCCCCCGGGGAT
>NZ_JBNNJZ010000320.1:0-9581 GCF_050270335.1 Streptomyces sp. NPDC059900 | reverse complement strand
CAGGCGGGGTCCGTGTATCCGCGGGCCCACCGGAGGTCGCCCAGCGGCGCTGTCTCGGTCGTGGGTCCGGTCGTCGTGCGGTCCGGCACGGATTCAGTCATGAGTTGCTCCCGTCAGCGGCCTCAGGTCGGCAGCAGCTAGGCATCGTCAAGCCATGGATTCACTTCACTCTAATCGTTAACATACAGATTGTTCAGTAACTCGATGCCGCGAAGACACCCGCCCCTGCTCCCCCGACCGCAGGAGTCCCCATGGCCACCCCGCAGACCACGTCCATGACCCTCGAAGATGCCTCCGTACCGGCCGGGTTCGACCGGCGGCACGCCTGGCTGATCACCGCGATGATCGTCGCGTTCATGCTGATCAACTACGCCGACAAGTCCGTTCTGGGGCTCGCGGCCGTGCCGATCATGGACGAGCTGGGGATCAGCAACAGCACGTACGGGCTGATCTCCAGCTCGTTCTCGATCCTGTTCAGCCTCTCCGGGCTCGTCGTCGGATTCGTCTCCGCACGCATCTCCAGCCGGGCGCTGCTGTTCACCATGGCCCTGCTGTGGGCGGTGGCCCAGCTGCCGGTGCTGATCGTGGCGGCGGTCCCGACGCTGATCGCGGGGCGTGTGCTGCTCGGCGCGGCCGAGGGACCCGCCGCCTCGATGTCCATGCACGCGCTCTACAAATGGTTCCCCGCCGACCGGCGAGGCCTGCCTTCTGCGCTCCAGATCAGCGGTGCCGCCCTGGGCACTCTCATCGCGGCGCCCGTCGTCACCTGGCTCATCACGGCCTTCGGCTGGCGCTCGGCCTTTGCGGCGCTTGCGGTGATCAGCCTGGTGTGGAGCCTCGTCTGGTGGCGGGTGGGGCACGACGGCCCCTACGGCCAGGCGCGCCCCGGCAGTTCTGGCAGCTCCGGCAGCTCCACCGGCACCGCCAGCACAGGCACCTCCGGCGCGAGCGGGCCGCAGCACATGCGCGAACCCCGCCTCCCCTACCGCGAACTGCTGCTGAACGGCACGGTCATCGGGAGCATCGCGAGTGCCTTCGGCGCCTCGTGGGCCCTGGCCATCAGCCATGCGTGGCTGCCCGCGTACTGCAGGACCGAACTCGGCATGACACCGGGCGGCGCGGCGACGCTCATCAGCGGCATCTCCGCCTTCAGCTTCGTCCTGCTCCTGGCGGTCTCGCCGTTCGCCGACGCACTGCGCCGCAGGGGCGTCTCCAGCCGGTGGGCGAACGGGGCGCCCCAGGGAATTGCGGTCGTCACCGCCGGGCTCGCCATGGCGAGCTTCTCGTTCGCGGGGGACGGCTGGCCCCACATCCTGCTGCTCGCGGTGGCGTTCGGGGGCAACGCCATCGTCTTCCCCCTGCACTACATGACCACGGCCGCCGTCGTGCCCACCCACCAGCGCGGAGCGCTCTTCGGCATCGTCGCCGCGACGGGGACCCTGCCGGGGCTCGTCGCCCCGTATCTGACGGGCCATCTGCTCGACACCGCGGACTCGCAGAGCGCGGGCTACGCCAGTTCGTTCCTGCTCTCCGCGGCGGTCATGTTCCTGACCGGGCTGATCGCACTGCTGTGCATACGTCCCGAGCGCGATGCGCGGCGGCTCGGCCTCACGCCCGACGGCTCCGATCAGGCCGGCGCATCGAAGCCGCTGGCCCAGTAGCGGCCGCGCAGGGCCAGGTCGAGCAGCTGGCGCACGACCTCCTCGGGGGGCATCGGCGGTGTCTCCTGCTCGACCCACCAGCGCAGCACGGCGATCTGCTCGCCCACCCAGACGCGGGCGAGGAGGTCGCCGTCCATGCGCGGCTCGACGCCGTTGCGATCGGCGCGGGCACGGAACTCCTCGGCGGTGACCCGCGCGCAGGCGTCCACGAACATCTGCAGGGGTTTGCCGTCGCCCTCGCCGCGCAGCACGATCCGGTACAGATCGCGCTCCTCGCGGGCGTGCCGCAGCATCTCCAGGACCGGCTTGCCGGTGAAGCCGACGGCGCTGTCGGCGATGGCCGGGCGCAACCGCTCCCCGAGTTCGCCGAGCAGGTCGGACGTCACGCGCGCGAACAGGCCTTCCTTGTCCTTGAAGTGCGCGTAGAAGGTCGCGCGGGCCACGTCGGCGCGCTCGGTGATGTCTTCCACCGTCAGCGCGGTGAAGCCGCGCTCGAGGACCAGTTCCACCAACGCCGAGCCCAGAGCCCGCCGTGAGCGTCGTGTCCGCCTGTCCTCGGCCATGTCGGCCCTCCTCGCCCGCAGTCGTGAATGCGGCCCCAGTCTAGAAGACTCTTGACAGTCCAGAGGTTACTGAACAATCTGTCCATTATTGAGCGCCTTGTTTAATTACAGGCTCCGCCCCCGCTCCTCCCGCCCTTCTCCGGAGAACCGCGATGAACCTCGGCAGCTATCTGACCCGCAGCGCCCGCTACTGGCCGCAGGCGACGGCCCTCGTCTGCGGGGACCGCTCATGGACCTACGAACGGCTGGACACCGCGACCAGCCAACTGGCCTCCGCGCTGATCGCCCGCGGCCTAGGCCCGGGCGACGCGGTGGCCTCGCTCGCCTGGAACCGGGGCGAACTGGTGGAGGTCGAGTTCGCCCTGTACAAGGCGGGGTTGATGCGCGCCCCCGTCAACGCCCGCCTGGGCCGCGGGGAGATAGCGCACATCCTGCGCTACGCCCCCGTACGCGCCCTGGTCTATGACGCTGCCCACCGCGAGGACGCCCTCGCCGCTATCGCCGAGGCCGGCACGGACTGCCTGCCGGTGCCGCTCGACGGCGCATCCGAGGGGGACACGGGTGCGGTGTCCTACGAGAGCCTCCTGGCCGAGGGCGGCGCAGATCCGGTCGCCGTCGACCTCGACGAACACGCCCCCTGCGTCCTGAACTTCACCTCGGGCTCCACCGGCGCCCTCAAGGCCGCCGTGCAGACGACCGGCAACCGGCTCGCCAACATGCGCAAGCAGCTGATGAGCGACGAGTCCCGGCCCCGGCCCGGCACCCGCTATCTCGCCTGCGGCCCCATCACCCACGCCACCGGGATGGGCCTGCTCGCCGGGGTGTTCGGCGGCTCGACGACCCACGTGCTGCCCGCCTGGAGCCCGCAAGCCTTCGCGGAGGCGGTGGAGAAGGAGCGCATCACCGCGACGTTCCTCGTGCCCGCCATGCTCAACATGGTGCTGGCCCACCCCGGCGCCGCGGCGCGCGACCTTTCCTCGCTGACCAGCGTGCGCATCGGCGGCGCGCCCGTATCGCCCCGGCGCCTGCGCGAGGCCGTGGAGTTCTTCGGTCCCGTCGTCGCCCAGGGCTACGGCCTGGGCGAGACCACCAGCGTGGTCGCCGGACTGAGCGGCGAGGACATCGCCCGCGCCGTCAAGGAGGACCCGGAACTGCTGCAGTCCTGCGGCCGGGCCTCCTACGACACCGAGATCCGCGTCGTCGACGAGAGCGGCGCCGAGCGCGCGCCGCGCGAGATCGGCGAGGTGATCGTGCGCGGCCCCGACTGCGTACGGGAGTACTGGCAGGAGCCGCAGCTGTCCGCCGAGACCTTCCGCGACGGATGGGTGCACACCGGTGACCTGGCATGGATGCGCGAGGACGGCTATCTCTTCCTCGTCGACCGCAAGAAAGACATGATCATTTCCGGCGGGTTCAACATCTACTGCACCGAGGTCGAATCCGCCCTCTACGAACACCCCGCCATCCGGGAAGCCTGCGTGATCGGCGTGCCGGACGAGACATGGGGCGAGGCCGTCAAGGCCGTCGTCGTCGCGGAACCGGGCGCCGCCGTCAGCGCGGCGCAGCTCATCGACTTCTGCGCCGAGCGCCTGGACCGCCTCAAGAAGCCCCGCTCCGTGGACTTCGTCGCCGCACTCCCCCACAACCGCAACGGAAAGCTCGACCGCAAGGCCGTGCGCGAACCGTACTGGGCCGATGCCGTCCGCCGCGTGAACTGACCCGTCCGCACCCGCCGCACCAGCCGCCACCGCGCCCGCCCCCGAACGAGGAACGACCCGAGATGACCTTCTCCCTGCGCCCCGCCCACGACGACCCGTACCTGGCCGACCTCATCGGCCGGCTGCGCGACTACCTCGACGGCGAACTGGCCGAGCACGAACGGGAGCGCGGCCTCACCCACGAGAGCCGCCTCACCCGCGCCGACCTCGAACCCGTCTGGCACCGCAGCCGCGAACTGGGCTTCTACGGCATCCACCTGCCACAGGAGTACGGCGGCCAGAACCTCACGTACACCCGGCTCGCCGCCCTCAAGGAGGAGATCGGCGCCAGCGGCCGCGTCCTGGCCCACAGCGTCCTGGGCGACATGGGCGGCCCGCTGCGCGCGGGCGACATCCTCAAGTACGCCACCGACCACCAGCTCGCCACCTACCTGCTGCCCCTGGTGCGCGGCGAGCGCGCCTGCTGCTTCTCCCTCACCGAGACCGACGCCGGATCCGACGTGCGCTCGATGCGCACCACCGCCGTCCGCGACGGCGACGGCTACCGGCTGACCGGGCACAAGGTGTTCTCCTCGGCGGGACCGTTCGCCGACTTCGCCATCGTGGTGGCCCGGATGGCCGGGAGCGGGGAGCAGGAGGGCCAGAAGCCGCGGTTCTCCGCCTTCCTCGTCGACCTGGACAGCCCCGGCTGCCGCGTCGAGGACGGCGCGACCCCGATGTCCGGCGAGCAGATCGAGAGCGACATCGTCCTGGAGGACTGCCGTGTCCCCGCCGCCAACCTCCTGGGCGAGGAGGGCGAGGGCATGCGCATCGCGCTGGGCCGCGTCACCACCAACCGGCTGCTGCACTGCCCCACCGTCATCGGCGCGACGCGCCGCGCCCTCGACCTGACCCTGGACCGCACCCGCCACCGCAAGGTCGCGGGCGGCATGCCGCTGCTCGCGCTGCAGGCCATCCAGCACAAGGTCGCCGACATGGCCACGGAGTTCTACGCGGCCCGCTCCATGACGTACGCGGCGCTCGCGGCCCTGGACCGGGGCGAGGACGCGCAGGCCGAAGCGTTCATGTGCAAGCTCTTCGTCGCCGAGTCCGCCTTCCGGATCCTGGACCAGGCCGTCCAGATCCACGGCAAGGAGGGCCTGACCCGGGGCAACGAGATCGAGTTCCTGTTCCGCAAGATCCGTATGTTCCGCGTCCTGACGGGGACATCGGAGATCCAGCGCAACGGCATCGCCCGGCTGCTCGCCTGACACGGTCGCGTCGCGACGCAAAGGGCGCCGGACCTGTGTGGTCCGGCGCCCTTTCGCGGCTGGGCGCCGCTCGCCTCGGGGCTAGGCGCCGCTCGCCTTGAGCATGTCCTCGCGCTCGACGATCTTCACGCGCTCGCGCTCCGCGGCCACGCCGAGGGCCTTCTCCGCGGCGTCGAGGCGGTACCAGCCCTCCCAGGTGGTGAAGCGGATGTTCTGCTCGCCGAGGTAGGCGTTGACGGCCTCCGGCTCGGGGGCGGTGGGCGCGTGCAGACGGGCGTTCGCGAAGTCGTCCAGGAGGCTGGCGACCGTCTCGTTGGCGTCGCCCTTGGTGTGGCCGATCAGGCCGACGGGGCCGCGGCGGATCCAGCCGGTGACGTACGTGGACTGCAGGTGCTCGCCGGTCTCCTCGATGACCCGGCCGCCCTTGTCCGGCACCGTGCCCGACGCGACGTCCCAGGGCAGCTTGGGCAGCTCGTCGGAGAGGTAGCCCACGGCGCGGTAGACGGCGCCCAGGTCCCAGTCCTTGAACTCGCCGGTGCCCTTGACGTTGCCGGTGCCGTCCAGGGCGGTGCGCTCGGTGCGCAGGCCGACGACCTTGCCGTCCTCGCCGAGGATCTCGGTCGGCGACTCGAAGAAGTGCAGGAAGAGCTTGTGCGGCCGGTCGCCCGCGTCGCGGATGGCCCAGTTCTCCAGGGTCTTGGCGACCATGTCGGCCTGCTTGTTGCCGCGCCGGGTCGCGATCGAGCCGTCGTCGTAGTCGATGTCCTCGGGGTCGACGATGACCTCGATGTTCGGGGAGTGGTCGAGCTCGCGCAGCTCCATCGGGCTGAACTTGGCCTGCGCGGGTCCGCGGCGCCCGAAGACGTGCACCTCGAGGGCCTTGTTGGCCTTGAGCCCCTCGTGGACATTGGCCGGGATCTCGGTCGGCAGGAGCTCTTCCGCGGTCTTGGCCAGGATGCGCGCCACGTCCAGCGCCACATTGCCCACGCCGAGGACGGCGACCTTCTCCGCCTCCAGCGGCCAGGTGCGCGGCACGTCCGGGTGCCCGTCGTACCAGGAGACGAAGTCCGCCGCGCCGTACGAGCCGTCCAGGTCGATGCCGGGGATGTCGAGCGCCCGGTCGGCCGTCGCGCCGGTGGAGAAGATCACCGCGTCGTAGAAGGAGCGCAGGTCGTCCAGGTCGATGTCCCGGGGGTAGTCGACGTTGCCGAAGAAGCGGATCTGCGGCTTGTCGAGGACCTGGTGCAGGGCCGTGACGATGCCCTTGATCCGGGGGTGGTCGGGGGCGACGCCGTAGCGGATGAGGCCGAACGGCGCGGGCATCCGCTCGAAGAGGTCGATCGACACACCGGGCTCGACGGCCACTGCGGATTTCAGCAGCGCGTCGGCGGCGTAGATGCCGGCCGGACCGGCTCCGACAACAGCTACCCGCAGAGGGCGAGACATGATCAGGTTTCCCTTCGAGCGAAGACGTGGGGCTCGTGGGGAAGCCTAAACTAAGGCAATCCTAAGTTAGTACCCGGCCTTGACCTATGACCTCATAAGGCCAGCTTATGGGATCACGTAGGCAGGGTTTGGGACGGGCCGGGCGGCACCGCGACTCCCGGCACGCAAAGAGGCGGGCGGGACGCCGGGGAACTCGAGCCGATGGCGCCGCGTTGTCAACTCACGTGACCCGCCGACGAGTTGGGTCCGAGCTCGCCCTGTGCACCTGAGTCGGCCGACTTTCACAGCGCCCGTGCACCCCAGTCGGCCGACTGCCGTCCCGCTCATCTTCCGCTCTCCACGGAGGCCCGGAACCATGAACCGCAGTCACCGAAATCACTCCAAGCCCTCCCGCCGCACCGTCCTCGGCGGGGCCGCCGTCGCAGCCCTGGCCGCGGCGACCGGCACCGGAACGGCCGCTGCCGCCACTGCCGCGCGGCACCCGCAGGACGCCGCCTGGCCGACCGAGTTCCCGCTGCCCGACGGTTTCCTGCCGGAGGGAATCACCATCGGGGACAAGCCGTACGCCTACATGGGATCGCGCGCCAACGGCGCCGTCTACCGCACCGACCTGCGCACCGGCCGGGGCGAGGTCTTCTACGAAGGCGCCGCGGGCACGGCGGCAGTCGGCCTGAAGATCGACGACGACGGCCTGCTCTACATCGCCGGGAACACCGGGGTCGCACGCGTCCTGGACACCCGCACCCGCAAGCTGGTGGCCACGCATCAGCTGACGGAGGCGACTGCCGCCCACTTCATCAACGACGTCACGCTGCTCGGCGACCGCGCCTGGTTCACCGACTCCCGCGACAGCGTGCTGTACGGCGTGCCGCGTGGCCGCAGAGGCACGGTGCGCGCGCTGGAGATCGGCGGCGACTGGGAGCAGACGCCGGACGCGATCAACGCCAACGGCATCGTCGGCGCCCCCGACGGCCGGGCCCTGATCGTCGTCAGGAGCACGCCGGGCAAGCTCTACCGCGTCCCCCTCAAGACCGGCCGCGCCACGGAGATCGCTCTGGTCGGCGCGGGCGACGTGGCCAATGGCGACGGCCTCTGGCGCATCGGCCGCACCCTGTACGTCGTCCAGAACCGGCTCAACAAGGTCAGCGTGTTCCACCTCGACGCCGGGGCCACCACCGCCACCCTGCGCCGCACCATCACCGACCCCCGCTTCGACATCCCCACCACCGCCGCCCGCTGGCGCGATCGCCTCTATCTGGTCAACGCCCGCTTCACCAGCCCGCAGGAGCCCACGACGACGTTCAACGCCGTCGCCGTACCCCTGTGACCCCTGCGAACCCCGCGCACCGCGCCCCTTTGATTCCAGGCCGGAGGGCGTCAAGCGGCACCGATTGAAAGATCAAAGTGGCGCCGGGTTAGCATATGAGCGCCGCCTAGCTCGAAAGATAAACCTGTGACTGTCAATGACGACTCGTTCACCAACTGGAAGAACCGCGAGGAGATCGCGGAGTCGATGATCCCGATCATCGGGAAGCTGCACCGGGAGCGGGACGTCACCGTCCTGCTCCACAGCCGCTCCTTGGTGAACAAGTCGGTGGTCAGCCTCCTGAAGACCCACCGATTCGCCCGTCAGATAGCCGGCGCGGAACTCTCCGTCACCGAGACGCTGCCGTTCCTCCAGGCCCTCACCACGCTCGACCTCGGCCCCTCGCAGATCGACATCGGCCTGCTCGCCGAGTCCTTCCGGGCCGACGACGAGGGCCTGTCGGTGGCGGAGTTCACCGCCCGGGCCGTCGCCGGCGCCACCGGCGAGAACAAGATCGAGAGCCGCGAGGGACGCGACGTCGTCCTCTACGGCTTCGGCCGTATCGGCCGCCTCGTGGCCCGCCTGCTGATCGAGAAGGCCGGTTCCGGCAACGGCCTGCGCCTGCGCGCCGTCGTGGTCCGCAAGGGCGGCGAGCAGGACATCGTCAAGCGTGCCTCGCTGCTGCGCCGTGACTCCATCCACGGCCAGTTCCAGGGCACGATCACCGTCGACGAGGCGAACGGCACGATCGTCGCCAACGGCAACGTGATCAAGGTGATCTACGCCAACGACCCCTCCGAGGTCGACTACACGGCGTACGGCATCAAGGACGCCATCCTCATCGACAACACCGGCAAGTGGCGCGACCGCGAGGGGCTCTCCCAGCACCTGCGCCCCGGTATCGACAAGGTCGTCCTGACCGCGCCGGGCAAGGGCGACGTCCCGAACATCGTGCACGGCGTCAACCACGACACGATCAAGCCGGACGAGCAGATCCTGTCCTGCGCCTCCTGCACCACCAACGCGATCGTCCCGCCGCTCAAGGCGATGGCCGACGAGTACGGCGTGCTGCGCGGCCACGTGGAGACCGTCCACTCGTTCACCAACGACCAGAACCTCCTGGACAACTTCCACAAGGCCGACCGCCGCGGCCGCTCCGCGCCGCTGAACATGGTCATCACCGAGACCGGCGCCGCCTCGGCCGTTGCCAAGGCGCTGCCCGACCTCAAGGCGCCCATCACGGGCAGCTCGATCCGCGTCCCCGTCCCGGACGTCTCGATCGCCATCCTGAGCCTGCGCCTGGGCCGCGAAACCACCCGCGACGAGGTCCTCGAGCACCTCCGCGACGTCTCGCTGCACTCGCCGCTGAAGCGCCAGATCGACTTCACGACCGCTCCCGACGCCGTCTCCATGGACTTCGTCGGCTCGCGGCACGCCTCGATCGTCGACGCGGGCGCCACCAAGGTCGACGGCGACAACGCGATCCTCTACCTCTGGTACGACAACGAGTTCGGCTACTCGTGCCAGGTGATCCGCGTCGTCCAGCACGTCTCCGGGGTGGAGTATCCGACCTACCCGGTGCCGGTGGCCTGATCGCCGCAGCACCCCGGAAGGGGCCGTGCCCGGATCCTTGTATC
>NZ_JBNNJZ010000319.1:0-9607 GCF_050270335.1 Streptomyces sp. NPDC059900 | reverse complement strand
CCTCGTACACCCACATCTGCGTCTTGGTGGAGTCCGTCCACTTGTCGAAGAGGGCGACATGGCCGCTGCCGAGGATCGCGTCGCCCGGCTGCAGGCTGTCCAGGGAGACGTTCGTGGTGTCCCCGAAGGCGTCGAGGTCACCGGTGTTGCGGTCCCAGCCGTCGCTCTTCTTGGGGAGTCGCCAGGCCATGGACACGAAGCCGGAGCAGTCCGGGCGGTACTTCTCGCCGGTGACCGAGGCCTTGGCGTCGGACTGGTGCTGGCTGTAGACGACTCCGTAGGTGTCGATCCACCACTTGGCACGGTCGAGTATCTCGGTCCGGCTGATCGAGCCGCCGACCGTGGAGGACGCCGCGGCGTGCGCGGCCGTCGGCGCCGCGACCTCGGTGATCACCGTGGTGCCGACGGCCAGGCTGCCCAGGGCGAACAGGGCAGTGAGAGCGGTGGTGACACGTCTGAGCGCAGTAGGCATGAGTGGCTGTCCTTTTCCGGGTGAGGGGGCTGCTTCTCACCCCGAAGGCTCCACGGTGTCTCTTCAACTGCCCTTCAAGGAAACTGCAGGCACCTCCACAGCGGCGTTGAGCTCGGCGTACTCGCGCGCACCGTGCTCCCGGAAGACCACCAGGGCATGCGTCCGGGCCGCCAGGGCGGCCTCGGGCTCCCCGCGGGCCTCGTAGACCAGGGAGAGGTCGTACTCGGTGCGTGCCCGCCAGATGGGGGTGTCCATCGCGTCCCACATGGACGTGGCCGCCTCCAGACAGCTGCGCGCCAGGTCGAAGCGCTCGTCGGCCAGGTGCAGCTGCCCGATGACCCGCAGGGTGACCGCCTGCCCGAAGCGGTCGTGGCAGGCACGCGCCGTGGCCAGCGCGCCTTCGAGCCGGGGCAGCGCCTCGGCCCGGTGGCCGAGCCGCATCTGTGCCTTGGCATGGGCACGGACCGCGTAGGAGTACATCAACTCGTCGCCGAGCTCGGCGAGGATGGCGATCGACTCGGCGCATACCTCGCTCGATGCCTCGTACTCGCCCACGGCCCGGTAATACAGGCCCATCGAGCGCAGCGTCAGTGCCAGACCCCGGCGGCTGCCTCCCCGGCGGAACGCCTCGCGCGCTGCGACGAGGTCGGCGTGCACCGCTGCGTACTCGCCCTGTTCCAGACGCACCGAGGCCCGGGTCCGCAGGACGTGACCGACGCCGGGGTGATCGTCGAGAGCGTGCAGCAAAGGGGTGGCCTGGTCGAGGAAGTGGACTGCCTCGACCAGCCGTCCTGGCTCACGGCATGCCGTGCCGAGACCGGCCAGGGCGAAGGCCTGTCCCCGCACGTCGCGCAGGGCGCGGAATCTGCTGAGCGCCTCGCCGAAGTGGCACCGCGCATCGGCGAACCGGTCCTGGTCGTAGCAGAGCTGGGCCAGCTCCGCCAGCATGGCGGCCTCGCTCCGCTGGTCCTGCATGCGCTGTGCCGCGGCCAGCGCGGCACCGGTGATCCGGGTCCGGAAACCGAAGTGGTCGGTGCGCAGAGCCACCGTGTTGTACGCCGAGACCAGATCGCACACGAGCTGGTCAAGGCCGATCGCGGCGGCGCGGTCGACGGCCGCGGCCAGCGCGGCCTGGTCGCCGTCGAACCAGCCGAAGGCATCTCCGAGCGCGAGCTCGCGCAGGACCCGGTCGCCGTCCTCGTCCGGCATCGTCCCGTGCGGCTGCGGCGCGGCGGGGCGCCAGCTGATCTGCGGCGAAGGACTGCTCGCGGCGATCCGGTGCAGCAGACAGATCCAGCCGCGGAAGACGCGGGCGACGGCTTCGAACAACTCGAGGGCCGACTCGGAGACCTCGGCCTGCTCCCGGGCGAAGATCCGTACGAGGTCGTGGAGGCGATAGCGCCCCAGACCCGTCCGGTCCACTCCCGCGAAGGTGACGAGCTGGGTGTCCACGAGCAGTTCGAGCAGGCGCTGGGCCTCCGGCTCGGGAACGTCGAGCAGGCGGCCGACGACCCGGGGGGAGTACTCGGGCAGGCCGAAGAATCCCATGCGCTGCAGGGCCGCCCGGGGCAGCCGGTCCAGGGACTGGAAACTGGGTCCGATCGTGCTGCGCACCGCGAGGTCGCCCACGGCCAGCTCGTCGAGCAGCCGGCGCTCGTCGGTCAGCCGGTCGGCGAGGACCTTCAGCGGCAGCCGGCTGCGCGTGGCAAGTCGCGCCCCGGCGATACGGATGGCCAGGGGCAGGTTGCCGCAGGCGGACAGGATGGCGGCGGCGGCCTGTGGTTCGGCCGCGACCCGGTCCGCGCCGACGATCCGGGTGAGGAGTTCCAGGGCCTCGTCCGGCGCCAGCACGTCCAGTTCGACGAGCCTGGCTCCGGCAAGTGCGCCGAGCCGATCGCGCGAGGTGACAAGGACGGTGCAGCCGCGGCCGCCCGGGAGCAGCGGCCGTACCTGCCGCTCGTCGGCGGCGTCGTCGAGGACGATCAGCAGGCAGCGGTCGGCGAGCAGGGTGCGGTACAACTCCGTACGTTCTTGCAGGCTGTCGGGCAGCAGCTCGGCCTCCACACCGAGGGAGCGCAGAAACCTTCCCAGGACGACGGCGGGCTCAGCGGGGCTGTCGGCCAGACCGCGCAGCTCGGCATGCAGCTGGCCGTCGGGGAAAGAGGCGGCGACCTGGTGGGCTGCGTATGCCGCCAGTGTCGACTTTCCGCTGCCGCCCGGGCCCGCCACGACATGCAGGGAGGAGGAGGTGCCGGTGAGAGCGCGGGTCAGCGCGGCCAGTTCCTCCGTGCGGCCGGTGAAGTCGGTGGGGGCGGGCGGCAGGTGCGCGGGAGGCCTCGCCTGCAGAGACTGGAGAGCCTGGTGTGGCTGGCCGGGACGGCTTGACTGGTGCGGTGGGCGCGACCGGGGTGATGAGGAGGGCTGGAGAGGCCGGATGGGGTGGTGGGGTTGGAAAGGCCACAGCGCCCGTGCTCCGGACGGTCCGCCGCCGTCACCGCGCAGCAGCGCATCGTGCAGGGCGCTGAGCTCCTGGCCGGGTTCGATGCCCAACTCCTCGACCAGCGCGGCCCGTCCCTCCCGGTAGCAGGCAAGCGCGTCCGCCTGGCGCCCCAACCGGTACAGCGTCACCATGAGCTGCCCGCGCAGCCGCTCGTTGGCCGGGTGCCGCGTGACCAGGCCGGTCAGCTCGGCCAGGTGATCGAGTCTGCCCAGCGCCAGCGCCACACCAAAGCGCTCCTCCAGAGCCGTGACCCGCAGCTCGTCCAGCCTTCCGGCCTCGCCCGACAGCAGCGCCCCTTCCAGACCGGAGAGGGCCGGTCCCCGCCACAGGTCCTCCGCATCGCACAACAGCGCGCCCGCCGGGACGAGTTCGCGGGCCTCGGCGTGCTTTCTCGCCTCGGCCAGCAACGCGGCGAAGTGCGCGGCGTCGACCGACACCGCTTCCGGCCGGATCGCGTATCCAGGCTTCCGGGAGGCGATCACTGCGGGATGGCAGGCGTCGGAGAACGCCCTGCGCAGAGTCGAGATGTACGTCTGGATCAATGCGCGGGCGCTGTCCGGAGGATCGTGCTGCCACACGACGTCGATGAGGCGCTCGGTGGAGATCACATGGCCCTGTTCCAGCGCCAGGGCCGCCAGCAGTGCGCGCGGTTTGCCGCCGCCCAGCGCAATCGGCTGGTGCGCCGCATAGACTTCGACCGGGCCGAGCAGTCGGATCTGTAACACGTTGCCCCCACAACGTCGCCGGTATGACCGCCTGCCTTCGCGGCGGGGTCACCCGGAGCGGCGGCCCGGCCCCCGGACCGGGCCATAGCCTGCGAACCGTTTCCCCGTCACGCAAGCCCAGTAACGATCACCGTAGGACCAATGCCGCCAGACGGCAGGGTAGTTGATGAACCCCGCCATAGTCATGGCTCTCCTCACGTGTCCGCGATTCTCGGTGGCGACGGGATCCGGGGCCGACACCCCCGGCGGGAGGCGCGGTGAGTGTGCGCCCCGGGCATCGGAGCCCACCCACAGGGGGACGTCTTCGGCGGTGCACAGGGTGAGGTCGACGGCGGCGCCCGTGGCGTGCGGGGACTCCGGCAGATCGGGGTGGTGGCCCCGGGCCACGTACAGGCGCAAGCCGGCCGGGAGCAGCGTCTGTGCGATGACCAGGCGGTCGACGATGCCGAGCCGCAGCCTGACGGGGACATCGCCGCGGCCGGCCGGCCGCCGGTCCAGCCGCAGTGCGTCGACCTCCCGCAGATCGATCAGCGGCTCTCCGCACTCTTGGATCTCGACCGCCGCGACCCTCGGATCAAACAGCGATACGGCAACCAGCCCTCTGCCCTCCGCATCGCTCCGCTCACCGCACCGGCGGCACACGACCGGCCGGTACCCGGTCGGGGCGGAGCATGACCCCTACCGCTTCAAAATTCCTTCAGGACGGGTACGGGCGTACGACAAACAAGGGGCGTCGGCCGCTTCCCGCACACGCCTGGTGGGCGCGACGGGAACCGCCACGCCCACCAGGGACCTCAGAGTGCTGGGCCTCTCGGGACCAACCGGTCAGTGTGCCCAGTAGGAGCAGCTGGCCGCGCTCACCCACTTGTGCGAGCTGATGGTGTTGTTCGCGCTGACGCCGCTGCTCATCTTGTCATCGGAGAGGTCGGATGCGTATGCCTCGTTCCTCGACAGGCAGATGTAGCCGCCCGCGTAGTTCGGCAGGCTGTAGAACTTGACCTCCGAGTCGTTCCCCTTGTTGAGGATGGACGACGCCTCGTTGTCTTCCCAGCCCTGGAAGGAGCCGGAGCTGTTGCCCCAGTCGGCATCGTTGCCCGAAGAGCTGCCGAGGTAGCCCACGCAGTAGGTGCCGTCATAGGCGTACATGAATCCGCGCCCCGCGCCCGAGTAGTTGTCACTGCAGGTGTCGGCCGCCTGCGCGGTGGCCGTGGGCACGATGACGCCGAGGCCCGCGAGGGCGGCGGTGGCCAGGATCGCCGGGATCTTGCGCATGGTGATGTTCTCCTTCTGTCAGGGTGTGGCGAGGCATCCCGTGGCCGTGAGGCTCGGGAAGAGGGGCGTCCGGGGCATCCGGACGAGTCGGTGAGTCAGGCCTTCGAGCCTGTGATGGTCTCGGCCCGGTCCAGCGCGGTCAGCCTCGCGCGCCGGTAGGCGGCCAGGTCGTCGCTGTACGGCTGGAGCTTCTTGGTCCGGTATTCGCTTTCGAGGGCGCGTGCCGTCCTGCCCAGGGACGTCTCCACGGCGCATGTGGCCTCGGCGACGGCCAGTTCCACTTCCGTGGCGTGCGCCCGTCGCGGACTCATCCCCGTGACCAGGGAATCCCGTTTGGCGCGAATGTCATCCGGACTGGCGTATGCGTGGCCCTTTTTCTTCATGCACCGCGCCCATGCCGCGACCGCGGTGGTCAGACGCCGGTCCTTGAGGAGTGCGGGTAGGTACAGCGGCGTCAGGCTGGTGGCTGTCTTCCGGGTTCGGAACCATGTCGTGATGTCGCCGTACAGCCGTTCGCCGGCCGTGTTCCAGCAGCCGGTGCGGGGCATCTGCACCGTGCCGCCCGAGGGCAGCCGGGCCGACATCATGCCCCGGGCGGGGTCCCCGTCAAGCGTCTTGGAGTACCGGATGCGATCCGGTTTCGGAAGACCGTTGGCGTAGCTGACGTTCGGGTCGTTCAAGCGGGCCTTCTCGGCCCGCTGTTCCAGCTCTCCGCCGTATCCGTAGGTGCGGGCCCAGGCGATGTCGTCCAGGACGAACCCGTGTCCCGCACGCTCCGCGGCGCTGACCGGCGGCCGCAGCCAGTACGTGAACCCGCTGTCCTCCATGCACCGTTTGACGATGATCCGCTCGGCCCGCTCGACCAGGACCTCCTCCTCGGTCGTCAGGTCCCGCACTTCCTGCGGGCCGGGCGCCGCCCCACTGGGCCCGCCCGCCCGTGGCGCGTCACCGCTTCCGGCGGCGCAGCCGACCAGGGTGCTCGCCATCAGCAGCGCGGCGAACCAGACCCGGACTTCACTCTTCGGCATGGTGATGAGTCTCCGTTTCCCCGCTGTTGTGGCCGTTGCCGTCGGTGGCGCGGACGCAACAGTGCCAGGAGGCCGCTGTGAGGACTCTGAAGGAGTCTGAAGACTTCTTCAGGAGCCCCGAGCCGGCGGTGGTCCACGCTGCGGGCCATGCGAATACTGGTGGTGGAAGACGACCTGCGGCTCGCCGAGTTGCTGCGCCGGGGACTCGTGGGCGAGGGCTACGCCGTCGACGTCGCCCATGACGGCCGGTCGGGGCTGGAGCTGGCGCTCCTCAACGGCTATGACGCCCTGGTCCTGGACGTGATACTCCCGGGCCTCAACGGCTACCGGCTGTGCGCCCGGCTGCGCGAGGCCGCTCTCTGGACCCCCGTACTGATGCTGACGGCCAAGGACGGAGAGTACGACGAGGCCGAAGGCCTGGACACCGGTGCCGACGACTACCTCACCAAACCGTTCTCCTTCGTCGCGCTCACCGCCCGGCTGCGTGCCCTGCTGCGGCGCGGCAGGCCCGAACGCCCCGCCGTCCTCCAGGTCGGGGACCTGGAAATCGACCCCGCCACCCGCGGCTGCCGGCGCGGGATCACACCGGTGGCACTCACGCTGCGGGAGTTCGCGGTACTGGAGTACCTGGCACGCCGCCGTGGTGAGACCGTCTCCAAGACGGAAGTACTGGAGCATGTGTGGGACCACACCTTCGAGGGCGACGTGAATGTCGTCGAGGTCTACGTCAGCACCCTGCGCCGCAAGATCGACGCCCCGTTCCAGCGCCGCACGATCCACACCGTGCGCGGGATCGGCTACCGGCTCGAAGCAGGGGAAGGACTTCGCCGGTGAGACGACCGCGCCCGCGCCCGGTCCGGCAGCGGCTGTGCCCGCGCACCCTGCGCGTACGGATCACGCTGATGGTCGCCTGCGTCACCCTGGTCCCGCTGGCCCTCTACGCCCTCGCGGACCGGATCACCGTCAGGAGCGGGCTGCTTGAAGGAGCCCGCCGCCCGACCTCCTCCCCCATCTCGCCGCGCACTCACTTCGAACCGGCGAGGCTGTCGCTCCCTCCGTGGTCCGGCGCTCCGGCATCTCAGCACCCCGGGGCCCGCTCCGGCAGCAGAGCACACCAGGGCCCTTCCCTGCCGGTCCGCCACGTCCGGGCGGACACCGTCCTGCGGTCCCTGGTCCCCGGCGCTCTGGGACTCACTCTCCTCGTCACGGCCGGCACCTGGCTCCTCGCCGGCCGGTGGCTGCGCCCCCTGGAATCCCTCCGCTCCGGATTCGCCGGCCTCGGCGCCCGCCATCTCCACCGGCGTGTGCCCGTGCCCCGCAGCGGGTGTGAGATCGCCCGGCTGGCCACGACGGTCAACGACACCCTCGGCAGGCTCGAGGCAGAAGCCGACCAGCAGCGCAGCTTCGTCGCCGACGCCTCGCACGAACTGCGTACGCCTCTGGCAGCCCTGCACATGGAACTCGAACTCGCCCTGAGAGGAACGGAGAACATCCCCTGGCGGCAAGTCGTCACCAACGCTCTTGGAGACACTTTGCGCCTCCAGCATCTGACCACCGAGCTGCTCCTGCTGGCCCGGCTGGATGCCCTCACCGGCGACGCAGGCCCACCCGGCAACCGTGTGATCGACATGGCCGACCTGGTCCGCGAGGAACTCGGGCGCCGACGAACGCCGTCCCGCCTCGCCCTCGTTTCCCGCATCGAACAGCAACCCGTCCTCGTGCAGGGCAGCCGCGGCCTGCTCGCCCGCGTCCTGGGCAACCTCCTCGACAACGCGGAGCGCCACGCAACCACCACGGTCACCGTGCACCTGGCACCGGGACCCGGCCGGCGCACCCTGACCCTGGAGGTGCGAGATGACGGGCCGGGTGTTCCCCCCGACGACCAGGCCCGGATCTTCGAACGCTTCACCCGCCTGGAGGAAGCCCGCGCCCGCGACACCGGCGGAGCCGGTCTCGGCCTGGCCATCGCACACCGCATCACCGCACTCCACCAGGGCACCCTCACCCTCAGTCCCGAGGCCTCGGGTGCGCACTTCACCGTGCGATTGCCGACAGCGCACGGAAAGCAGTGGCAGGTGACGGACTCACCCGAGTTCGCGGACGCGGCGCCGGGCGGGGTGGGAGGCGGCGTGGGCGGTGGCGCTGAAGGCGGCGTTGGCGGTGGCTGGCGCCACACCGGTGATCACGATTTCGGTGAGGCTTTCGAGCCGAGCGGGCCTGCGTGGTAGTTGATTTTGTCGGCGATGCGGTTGAGTGCAGCAAGGTCTTGCGCGTCCAGGCGGTCGATGAAGTGGCGGCGTACCGAGGCGAGGTGGGCCGGGGCGGCATCTTGCAGGACGGCCAGGCCCTCGTCGGTGAGGATCAGCAGACAGCCGCGGCCGTCGGAGGGATCCGGCGCGCGCCGGATGAGTCCGCGGGCTTCCATACGGGTGGCGTGACGGGACAAGCGGCTGCGGGACCACTGCATCTTGGCGGCTTGCTCGCGCAGCGTACGGGTCGCATCGGTGTGCTCGGACAGCGTGCTGAGCACCTCGTAGTCGGCCTCGGAGAGACCCAGTTCGGCCAGGTCCTGCAGGGTGTACGCCTGGACTGCGGTGGTCATCCGCCGGTAGGCCCGCCAGGCACGGTCCTCGTGGGGGCTCAGCCATGGGGCGTCCGTGATCGGCGCTGCGGCACCCGGCCGTTTCATTGACATGTAATCAATCTACTCTCTAACTTCATTTCCATGTCAACGAAACGGTTGCGGGTCCTCGTCCTCATCTGCAGCACCCGCCCCCACGCACTCGGGCCGACCGTCGGCTCCTGGCTCACCGAGACCCTGGCACCGACCTCACGCACGCTCGACGTCGACCTGGTTCCCGTAGCGCTCGCAGACCTGCAACTCCCCTTTCTCGACGAGGAGGAGCATCCTTCACACGGCGTCTACCGTCACGAGCACACCCAGCGATGGAGCAAGACGGTCGCGGCGGCCGACGGCTTCATCGTGGTGACCCCGGAGTACAACCACGGAATGCCCGCAACGCTCAAAAACGCACTCGGCTACCTGAGCGCCGAGTGGGCCTGGAAGCCGGTGGGCTTCGTCAGCTACGGCAACACCTCGGCCGGCACCCGGGCAGTCCAGCACGCCAAGCAAGTGACCACCACGTTGCGCCTGGTCCCCCTGGGCTCGACCGTGGCCCTGCGGATCGCCGACGCTCTGCGACAGGACCGATTCCAGCCCGCCGCCCACCTCGCCCGGGCAGCTGTGGACATGCTGGAAGAACTCGCCCGTGTCACGCAGGCGCTGGCCCCGCTCCGGCAATACGGGCAAGCAACTCCCGGCCCGCTGCCCGGCTCCTACGCCCATCGTCTCCGCCCCGAACACGAGCCGCAGGTCACCGTGCTGCAGCGCTGCTGCTGGGTCGAGGAAGCAATCGCCAACAACACCCTGCAGATCCCGGCCCTGCACGAAACCCCCGGCCAGGTCAGAGAGTGGCTCACCGACTGGCACACCACGGGCCTGTGGCATTCCGGGCGGCTCCTGGGCATGGTCCGCACCATCCGCCACGGAAGCGAACTGCACATCGGACGGCTTGCCGTGGCCCCCGACCTGCGCGGCCGGGGCCTGGGC
>NZ_JBNNJZ010000318.1:0-9620 GCF_050270335.1 Streptomyces sp. NPDC059900 | reverse complement strand
GACGAAGGAGGCACGGCCCGCGGGTTTTTGCCGAGTGGTCCGCTCAGCCGAGTGGTCCGCTCAGTGGAAGAAGTGCCGCGTACCGGTGAAGTACATCGTCACTCCGGCCTTCTTCGCGGCCTCGACGACCAGCTCGTCACGGACCGAACCGCCCGGCTGCACCACGGCCTTGACGCCCGCGGCCGTCAGGATCTCCAGCCCGTCGGGGAACGGGAAGAACGCGTCCGACGCGGCGTACGCGCCGCGCGCCCGCTCCTCGCCCGCCCGCTCGACGGCGAGCTTCGCGGAGTCCACGCGGTTGACCTGGCCCATGCCGACGCCGACCGAGGCACCGTCCTTGGCGAGCAGGATCGCGTTGGACTTCACCGCGCGGGACGCCTTCCAGGCGAAGGCCAGCTCGGCGAGCTCGCCCGCGTTCAGTGCATCGCCCGTGGCCAGCGTCCAGTTGGCGGGGTTGTCGCCGTCGGCCTGGAGCCGGTCGGTGACCTGGAGCAGCGCGCCGCCGTCGATCTGCTTGACCTCGACCGTGCCCGCCGGCGCCTGATGGGCGCGCAGGACGCGGATGTTCTTCTTCTTGGTGAGGGCTTCGAGGGCGCCGTCCTCGTAGTCGGGCGCGACGATGACCTCGGTGAAGATGTCGGCGACCTGCTCCGCCATCTCCTTGGAGACCGGGCGGTTGACGGCGATCACGCCGCCGAACGCGGAGAGCGGGTCACAGGCGTGCGCCTTGCGGTGCGCCTCGGCGACGTTCGAACCGATCGCGATGCCGCAGGGGTTGGCGTGCTTGATGATCGCGACGCAGGGGTCGTCGTGGTCGTACGCGGCACGGCGCGCGGCGTCCGTGTCCGTGAAGTTGTTGTACGACATCTCCTTGCCGTGCAGCTGCTCGGCCTCGGCGAGGCCGCCATTGCCGTCGACGTAGAGGGCGGCGCCCTGGTGCGGGTTCTCGCCATAGCGCAGGACGTTCTTGCGGGCGTACGCGCTGCCGATGAACTCGGGGAAGTCCGTGCCGTCCGACGCGTAGTCGTCCGCGAACCACGAGGCGACCGCGAGGTCGTACTCGGCGGTGTGGCGGAACGCTTCGGCGGCCAGGCGCTTGCGCGCGGTCAGGTCGAAACCGCCGGTGCGGGCCGCGGCGAGCACGTCGGCGTACCGGTCGGGGCTGGTGATGACCGACACCGAGGGGTGGTTCTTGGCGGCGGCGCGGACCATCGAGGGGCCGCCGATGTCGATCTGCTCCACGCACTCGTCGGGCGTCGCGCCCGATGCGACGGTCGCCTTGAAGGGGTAGAGGTTCACGACGACCAGCTGGAACGGCTCGATGCCGAGGTCGGCGAGCTGGCGCTGGTGGTCCGCAAGGCGCAGGTCGGCGAGGATCCCGGCGTGCACGCGCGGGTGCAGCGTCTTGACCCGGCCGTCCAGGCACTCGGGGAATTCGGTGAGCTCCTCGACCTTGGTGACGGGCACCCCGGCGGCGGCGATCTTCGCGGCGGTCGAGCCGGTCGAGACGAGCTCGACGCCGGCCTCGTGCAGCCCTCGCGCGAGCTCCTCGAGCCCGGTCTTGTCATAGACGCTGATGAGCGCGCGCTTGATGGGGCGCTGCGAGGCGTGCGTACCTTCGGCGGTCACGGGATAAGTACCTTTCGTCCCTCAATGCGGTAGCCGTTACGGGCCAGACGCCCCACGACATCGACGAGCAGCCTTCGCTCGACTTCCTTGATGCGCTCGTGCAGAGCGCTCTCGTCGTCCTCATCCCCGACCGGAACCACGCCCTGGGCGATGACCGGGCCGGTGTCGACGCCGTCGTCGACGAAGTGGACGGTGCATCCCGTGACCTTCGCGCCGTACGCGAGCGCGTCGCGCACACCGTGGGCCCCCGGGAAGCTGGGCAGCAGGGCGGGGTGCGTATTGACGAACCGGCCGCCGAACAGTGCGAGGAATTTCTTCCCCACGATCTTCATGAACCCGGCCGATACGACCAGATCGGGCGCGTACGAGGCGGTCGCCTCGGCGAGTGCCGCGTCCCACTCGTCACGCGTCGCGTGGTCCTTCACCCGGCAGACGAAGGTGGGAATCCCGGCGCTCTCGGCGCGCTCGAGCCCGACGATGCCGTCGCGGTCGGCGCCGACCGCGACGATCTCGGCGCCGTAGCCCGCCGCGCCGTCCGTCGCGATCTTGTCGAGCAGAGCCTGCAGATTCGTACCTGATCCGGAGACCAGCACGACGAGGCGCTTGGCCACAGGGCTCTTGGCCACAGCGGGGCCCTTTCTCGGGAGGTGCGTGTTTGTACGGTCGCGTCTTTGTACGGTCGTACAAAAGCTTCGTGCCTCGCGATACGGGGAACTCTACGAAGCGGCCGACCGTCAGCAACGATACCGGCACACGGTGCGGCCCCTCACGGGACGGGGGCGCGGCCGGAAGGTAGCGTCTGCACCAAGACGTCACATGACGTCACACCGTCCAGCGCACCGTCCCGGACGCCGTCAAGAAGCTCGCTCGACCAAGGGGAAGACGCACACCTGATGCCGGACCGTAGCCTCCGCCTCCCGCTGTCCTTCGCGTTCGGGTTGACGCACGGAGGGGAGCGCGGCTCGACGCTGCTGCGCGACGGCCGCCCGTCGTCCCCTCCGCAGGGTTCCTCCCCGGACTCGGGCGATTCCGGGGCCTCCGGGAAGTCCGGGGCCTCCGGCAAGTCCGGGGACTCCGGGAAGAAGGACGACAATCCCTTCGCGCCGCCGCCGGAGGGCACGCCTGACCAGCCGTGGCGGCCCCGTCCCGGCAATGGCGGCGACGGCGACGGCTCGCAGGACCAGGGGCGTTCCCCCTGGGGCAGCCAATGGAGCGACCGGCAGCCGGGACGCTCCCAGGGCGGCGGCTTCGGCGAGCGGCCCGGCCAGCAGGGCCCCGACGGGCCGTCCGGCTCCGGCTCCGGGCCCGGCGGCGGGATGCGCTGGGACCCGACCGACCCGGCCCAGCGCCGCGCGCGGTACGCCCTGCTCTCCGGCATGTGGGCGTTCTTCTTCGCGCTCTTCGGCTGGCGGTACGTGGCCCTGCTCCTGGGCGCGCTCGCGCTGAACTGGGGCATCAGCTCGCTGCGGGCGAAGCCGAAGCAGCCGGACCCGACGGCACCGGCCGCGCAGCAGCCCGCGGCCGACCCCGCGAGCGCGAAGCCGCAGCGTACGGCGGCGATCAGCGGCCTGGTGACGGCGTCGCTGGCCCTTGCGATGGTGGCAGCGACGTTCGCCGCGCAGCTGGTGTACCGCGACTACTACACCTGCGTGAGCGACGCCCTCACGAGCCAGTCACAACAGGAATGCGAAAACCACCTGCCCAAGCAACTGCGCCCGCTTCTGAGCGAGCGGGACTAGGCCTGGCTGCCGGCTGCTGGGTGGGGCTTGGTGCTGAGGGGTGCTTGGCGCTGGGGGTGCCTGGCGCTGAGGGGTGCTTGGCGCTGGGCCTTGCCCCGCACCGCGTTGGTCTTGCTCGGCGGGGGCGGGTCGGCGCGGGGGTGCGGTCTAGCCCGACAGTGCAAGGCAGGGCCCGTCGGGGCAGCTCGGGGCCGCGGACCGGCCATACAGCTCAGTGCCGTGATCTAGCCAGACAGCGCAGGGCCGTGGTCTGGCCCGGCAGCGCAAGGCCGTAGCCCCGCCCTCGGCGAGGACGCGCAAGGCCGTAGACCGGCCCGGCAGCGCAAGGCGAGGACCCAGCCAGGCAGCGCAAGGCCGTAGCCCCGCCCCCGACAAGGCCACGCAAGACCGTGGACCGGCCCGGCAGCGCAAAGCGAGGACCCAGCCAGGCAGCGCAAAGCCGTAGCCCCGCCCCCGGCGAGGTCGCGCAAGGCCGTGGGCCGGTCGGGCGGTGCAAGGTCGGGGGTCGGGCAGGTGGGGTGCTGGGTTTCAGGGGGTTGGTGGGTGGTCCTTGGTGGTGGCTTCGCGCAGGGCCGCCCAGCGGGTTTCGCGGGATGCCTCGTCGTGCCAGTCCGCGACGCCCCAGTCCGCCGTGTCCACCGC
Source organism: Streptomyces sp. NPDC059900 (assembly GCF_050270335.1). NCBI lineage: Bacteria > Bacillati > Actinomycetota > Actinomycetes > Kitasatosporales > Streptomycetaceae > Streptomyces > Streptomyces sp. NPDC059900. The sequence goes on along the minus strand of NZ_JBNNJZ010000318.1, from coordinate 5,610 downwards.
CGGCGCGTCCGGCAGGAAGTCGTACGGCTCGAACGGCTCGGCGTCCGAAGGCGCCGGGGGCGGCGGGTCCTGGCGACTGCGGCGCAGGCCCCGCAGCCGGGGGACGCGCGGCTTCGGCAGCCTGAGCCAGGCCCGACGCGCCTTGGGCGCCGCGGCTTCGGGCGACGCGGCTTCGGGCGGGGTCACCCCGGATTCCGTCACCCCGGGTTCCGTGGCCGCAGGGGCAGCCCTGCGCAGCGTGAGGCGGCGCAGCACACCTCCCGGCTGCTTCGCGCGAGGCGGCTTCGCGCGACGCTTCTTGAGCCGCGGAGGCCGGGGCGGCTTCACCCGGCGGGGCCGCACGCGCCACGCCCGGCCGAGAAGAGCGCCCGGCACCCCCACCGCCCCCGTCCACCCCAGCGCCGCAGGCCCCGTCAGCCACCACGCGGGCCCGAAGTCAGCCAGGGCGGCAACGCCCAGCGGCCCGCCCGCCAGCGCCGCGAGCACCGCCAGAATGACCCCGCACAGCGCCGCAGCCACCACAGCCACCAGCGCCGTACGCCTCCGCGTCCACGCCCGGTCGCGCCGACCGGAGGCAGGCGCCGCCGCCCTCGCCGTGAACCACCCGACGGCGATCCCCGCGGTCAGCGGCACCGCCCCCGCCGCCCACGTCAACGGCGACCCCGGCCCCGGCTCCGGAACCGCCGCGAGCAGCGGGAACGCGGGCAGCAGCGGCCCCGCGGTCACGGCCAGCGGCCCCACCGCGCTCCCGGCACCCAGCGTGAAACCGGGGCCCAGGCTGAACGCCGCGCCCCACACCGCCGCGTTCGGCACCAGCGCCATGGCGAGCAGCAGCACCGCGAACCGCCCCGACCACACGTCCGTGACCTGCGCGAACGACGCTCGCACCACTCCGCCGTGCAGCACGAGGGAGAACGCCACCAGCAGCGCTCCCCCGCCGGCAAGCACCACCGCCCCCGCCGCTCCGGCCCGCGTGACGGCGCGGACGTATCGGCGTACGAAGAAGGGACGTACGGCCGCCGGCAGCGCGCGCAGAACGACCCGCACCAGGAGAGGCAGCGGCCCGCCCGGCCGGCCGACCGCCGACCAGACCCCCACCGCCGCCGCGGCCCCCACGAGCAGCGGCAGATGCAGCACCACGCTCGGCCACAAAGGCCGCAGCTCACCACCGGCCGCGTAAAGCGTCGCGGCGACGCCGACCAGGAGATAGCCGCCGACGACCCCGCACCACGCGGTCCGCGGCGCCATCCCCCGCTCCTGCGGATCCGCCGCGTCCCGCGCCGCCCGGTGCGCGAGCCAGCCAGGCAGGGCCATCAGGAGCATGGGCGTGACGCCCAGCGGCACCGGCCCCCCGGTGAGCGTGTCCGTCCTGATCAGCTCCGTGCCGTGGGCGAGCAGCCACACCGCGGCGGCGACATGCAGCGCCCCGCTGGGCCCGCTGTCCGGATAGGGCGAGCTGATCCAGAGGACCATCACCAGGACGGCACACGAGCCGAGCCCGAGCCCCGCCGCGACGGCCCCGCCGAAGAGGCAGGTCGCCAGTCCGGGTGAGCGGTCGCGTACCCGCTCGATCAGTGGCCCCAGGGGCGGCAACGGTGAGCTGCGGTCGGTGATTTGAGTCACGCCGCCATGCTCCCAACGACACGCGCTTTCTCCCCGTAACAAGCGAATATCGGATGTGTCGCTCAATATACGTTTATGTACTTTTTCGTACGACGGGTCAGTCACGCCCGGCCGCCCGCCGCACGAAGGCCCATGGCCCACGGCGCGGAGAGTCCCACATGACCCAGAGCCCTGCCGCCCCCAAGCGCTCGACTCCCCTTCCCCAGGCGGGACCCCCTCCGCTGCCACCCCCCAAGGAACGGCGGCGGCTGCGCGCGGCGAAGTCCCTCAGCCAGGCCGAGATCGCCGCGAAGGTGGGCGTCTCACGGGAGACGGTCCGCTCCTGGGAGTCGGGCCGCTCGACGCCGCGCGGCCGCAGACGGACGGCCTACGCGGAGCTGCTTGCCGAGATCGCGAACGAACTGACCCTCGCGGGCAAACGTTCGACCCGGCGGAACAGCTGGACCGACGATCTGCCGCCCGCCCTCGACACCAAGGGCGGCAAATCCCCCGCGCGCATCCCGGTCGGCGCCGCGATGAACGGCCACACCCTGCCTGAGCCTGGCGTGTCTGGCGGGGCTGCTGAGACTGCTGGGGCTCCTGGGACTGACGTGTCTGCCGGGCGGGTCCCGACGACGGCTGTCGTTCAGGCCGCGGGACAGGTCGCCGGGCAGACCGCCGGACAGACCGCCGGACAGACCGCCGGGCCGGAGACCGAGACGTCCGGGCCCGCCGCCGCCTCGGCGACCCCCGCCGAAGCCTTCGACGCCCTCTGCTCGGCCTGCGCCCCCGGCCTCGTACGCCAGACCTATCTCCTCACCGGGCGCCGCACCCTCGCCCAGGAATCCGTGGAGCGCGCCTTCCAGCTCGCCTGGCAGCGCTGGCCCGAGGTCGCCGTCGACCGCGACCCCGAGAGCTGGGTGCGCGCGGCGGCGTACGAGTACGCGATGTCCCCCTGGCACCGGCTGCGCCCCGCACTCCGGCACCCGGACGCCCCGCCCGCCGCGCCGGACGACCGCGCCTTCCTCAAGCTCCTGATGAGCCTGCCGCCCGCGCAGCGCCGCACCCTGCTGCTCTACGACGGCGTCGGCCTCGACCTGCCCGAGACGGCGGCCGAGACGGAGGCGAGCACGCCCGCGACGGCCAACCGGCTGCTGAACGCCCGCGAGGTCGTCGCCGAGAAGCTCCCCGAACAGGCGGCCACGCCCGACGCACTGCACCAACGCCTGGGCGAACTCTGCGGCGCGGAGAAGCTGCGGCCCCCGAACCCCGGCCGGGTACGCACCGGGAGCGAGCAGCGCGCCCGCTTCTGGACCCGCGCGGCGATCGCCTTCACGGCCCTGATCGTCGGCGCGACGGCCCTCACCCTGAGAACGGCCCCCACGCACTACGAACCGCCACGGGCCCCCGGCAAGGCCATCAGCGGAGTCCCCCCGAGAATGGGCCCCGGCAGCATGACGTACCAGGACCAGATCCTCCACAGGAAGCTCAGCGAGAACCTGTCGAACGGCCCGGAGAGACTGACACCGCTGCCGAGATGACAAAGGTGGGCCCGCATCTCACGCAAGCGAGATGCGGGCCCACCTTCAACAGCTCAGGTCAGGCTTCAGCCGGCCAGGATCGCCCTGGCGAGCTTCGCCGTCTCGGTCGGCGTCTTGCCGACCTTGACGCCCGCGGCCTCGAGCGCTTCCTTCTTGGCGGCCGCCGTGCCGGAGGAGCCGGAGACGATGGCGCCGGCGTGGCCCATGGTCTTGCCCTCGGGCGCGGTGAAGCCGGCGACGTAGCCGACGACCGGCTTCGTCACGTTGGCCTTGATGTAGTCCGCCGCACGCTCCTCAGCGTCACCGCCGATCTCACCGATCATGACGATCAGGTCGGTGTCGGGGTCGGCCTCGAACGCCTCGAGGGCGTCGATGTGCGTCGTGCCGATGACCGGGTCGCCACCGATGCCGACGGCGGACGAGAAGCCGATGTCACGGAGCTCGTACATCATCTGGTACGTCAGCGTGCCGGACTTCGAGACCAGGCCGATGCGGCCCGGCTTCGTGATGTCGCCCGGGATGATGCCGGCGTTCGACTGGCCCGGGGTGATGAGACCGGGGCAGTTCGGGCCGATGATGCGGGTCTTGTTGCCCTTCGACTTCGCGTACGCCCAGAAGGCGGCGGAGTCGTGGACGGCGATGCCCTCGGTGATGACGACGGCGAGGGGGATCTCGGCGTCGATCGCCTCGACGACGGCGGCCTTGGAGAAGGCCGGCGGCACGAAGAGGACGGAGACGTTGGCGCCCGTCTTCTCCATCGCCTCGGCGACGGTGCCGAAGACCGGTACCTCGGTGCCGTCGAAGTCGACGGACGTGCCGGCCTTGCGCGGGTTCACGCCGCCGACGATGTTGGTGCCGTCACCCAGCATGAGCTTGGTGTGCTTCATGCCCGTGGCACCGGTCATGCCCTGGACGATGACCTTGCTGTCCTTGTTGAGGAAGATAGCCATGGCTGTTCTGTCCCTCGTCCCTTACTTCGCGGCCGCGAGCTCGGCGGCCTTGTCGGCCGCGCCGTCCATGGTGTCCACGCGCTGCACGAGCGGGTGGTTGGCGTCGCTCAGGATCTTGCGACCCAGCTCCGCGTTGTTGCCGTCGAGGCGCACGACCAGGGGCTTGGTGACTTCCTCGCCCTTGGACTTGAGCAGCTCGAGCGCCTGGACGATGCCGTTGGCGACCTCGTCACAGGCGGTGATGCCGCCGAAGACGTTGACGAAGACGGACTTGACGTCCGGGTCGCCGAGGATGATCTCCAGGCCGTTCGCCATGACCTCGGCCGAAGCGCCGCCGCCGATGTCGAGGAAGTTGGCCGGCTTGACGTTGTTGTGCGCCTCACCGGCGTACGCGACGACGTCCAGGGTGCTCATGACGAGACCCGCGCCGTTGCCGATGATGCCGACCTCGCCGTCGAGCTTGACGTAGTTGAGGTTCTTGGCCTTGGCGGCAGCCTCGAGCGGGTTGGCTGCGTCCTTGTCCTCGAGGGCCTCGTGGTCGGCCTGGCGGAAGTCGGCGTTCTCGTCGAGCGAGACCTTGCCGTCCAGGGCCAGGATGCGGCCGTCCTTGGTCTTGACGAGGGGGTTCACCTCGACGAGGAGCGCGTCCTCGGCGACGAAGGTGTCCCACAGGGTCACCATGGCCTCGGCGACACCCTCGGCCACGTCGGCCGGGAACTTCGCCTGGGCCACGATCTCGCGGGCCTTCTCGATGTTCACGCCCTCTACGGCGTTGACCGGGACCTTCGCGAGGGCCTCGGGGGTCTTCTCCGCGACCTCCTCGATGTCCATGCCGCCCTGCACCGACGCCATGGCGAGGAAGGTGCGGTTGGTGCGGTCGAGGAGGTACGAGACGTAGTACTCCGCCTCGATCTCCGGGGACAGCTCGGCGATCATCACCTTGTGGACCGTGTGGCCCTTGATGTCCATCCCGAGAATGTCCGTCGCACGAGCGACGGCCTCGTCCGGGTCGGCGGCCAGCTTCACGCCGCCGGCCTTGCCGCGGCCACCGACCTTCACCTGTGCCTTGACGACCGACTTGCCGCCCAGCTTCTCGGTGGCCTGGCGCGCCGCCTCAGGCGTGTCGATGACTTCACCGGCCAGCACCGGTACACCGTGCTTGGCGAAGAGGTCCCTCGCCTGGTACTCGAACAGGTCCACGCGCGTCCGTCCCTTTTCCGTGATCTCGCTGCGATCTCGCTGCTTTGTGGTCAGCTGTCTGCGTGGGCGTGCCGCGGAGGGCAACGTGACTGCGCTGTCACAAGGGAGGCGTAGGACGGAGTCCGATACGCGGCATGTCCGTCTCGCAGGTTATCGCCGTGGGCCGATTTCGACTCCACCGCTCGTCTCGCGCACCCCAACAGCCGCGACGACGCGGTGTTGCCCGCGCTCGGACCGGACATGGTGGTGCGCCGCGGTATCGCGGTGGACGGGGAGCTGGATCCGGCGTGGTCGGTGGTGAATCACGACTTCACCGG
>NZ_JBNNJZ010000317.1:0-9625 GCF_050270335.1 Streptomyces sp. NPDC059900 | reverse complement strand
CCTGCTGATGGCCGCCCTCGAGGTCTTCCTCTACCGGCTGTTCAAGCGCCGCGGCTGGCTCTAGCCGGCAGGCTCCCCGGTCAGACGAACCCGGGTGCCGGGGCGGCAGGCCCGCCCAGGGCGTCGCGCCGCTCGGGCATCTTCAGGGAGACCATCCGCCGCCACCCGCCCAGGCGTTCGTAGGCGGAGATGGCGCGGACACCCGAGGCGAGCGCCGCGGACTTGGGCGCCGGCCAGTTCAGGATGCGTCCCATGTGGCCCATCACGGCGAGGCTCACGTCGCGGTACACGCGCGTCTCGGCGCGGGCGCACTCGTGCAGGGTGTCCAGGATCATCCGCCCGTGGCCCGCGGCCGCGAGGCGGAGCAACTCCTCGTGGCAGTACGCCAGGTGGTTGTCCTCGTCGGCGCAGATCATCCTGATGGCCTTGCCGACCTCGGGGTGGTCGCCGAAGTACGTGACCAGCATGTCCATCTGGTCGGCGGCGCGCTGCTCGGTGACGCGGCTGTGCGAGAGGTAGACCACGACGTCCCGCTCGGTCAGCGGCTCCTCGCGGCGCAGCTTCTCGTGCGCGAGGCCGATTCCCTGCCGCTCCAGGAGCATCGTGTAGTCCGTCTCCGGCGGGACCGGAGCGGGTTCCAGGCCCCGCTTCTTGAGCAGGGCGTTGAAGATCCGTCCGTGCTTGTCCTCGTCGGCGCCGTGCCGGGCGACCTTGGGGCCGAGCGCGCGCTGGCTTTCCGGGAGGAGCGCGGCGATGCGCCCGTTCTCCCATCCGCCCTGCGACTCCCCGCTGGCCGCGATGGAACAGAAGAGCCGGAACGACTCGTCGTTGTCGAGGATCTCCTCGAAGACACTCCTGGCCGAAAGCATCAGTGGCACCTCCATGCCCCTCGCACGGACTCCGCGTGGTCTCCGCAAAGAACAAGTCAAATGCGCGGGCGCTGGTGTGGCAACACCTGTCAGGTACAGCTCCGCCAAAAGAAGGACAGCCGCCCCCGGACGGGACCGTAACCGAGGGGCCCTGCGAGGCGTTGTGCTCCGTGACGGCCGTGGCGGGGAAGACCCCCGAGCCCCCACCACGGCCGCAGAACTTTCCCCTCCGTTACGCCAGGCCGGCGCGCTCCAGCGCCTGCGTACCCGTGCGCAGGGCCGTGATCCGCTCGTCGAGCGTGAAGCCGGCCGGCGCCAACGTCAGAGTGGTCACCCCGGCGGCCGCGTAGGCCTGCATCCGCTCGGCGATGCGGTCCACGGAGCCGAGCAGCGTGGTGGAGTCGATCAGCTCGCGCGGCACGGCGGCCGCCGCACCGTCCTTGTCGCCGGACAGGTACTTGTCCTGGATCTCGGCCGCTTCCTTCTCGTACCCCATGCGCCCGGCGAGCTGGTTGTAGAAGTTCTGCTTGCGGCTGCCCATGCCGCCCACGTAGAGGGCGGTGTACGGGCGGAACATGTCCGCGAGGGCGCTGACGTCGTCGCCGACCGCGAGCGGCACCGTGGGGACGACGTCGAAGCCCTCCATCGTCTTGCCCGCCTTCTCGCGCCCCGCGCGCAGGTGGCGGATCGCGGTCTCCTCCAGGTGCTCGGCCGAGGGGAAGATCAGCAGGGCGCCGTCGGCGATCTCGCCGGTCTGCTCCAGGTTCTTGGGGCCGATCGCGGCGACGTACAGCGGGATGTGCTCGCGCTGCGGGTGGACGGTGAGCTTGATGGGCTTGCCGGGTCCGTCCGGCAGGGGCAGCGTCCAGTGCTCGCCCTCGTAGCTGAGGCGCTCGCGCGTCATCGCCTTGCGGACGATCTCGACGTACTCGCGGGTGCGGGCCAGCGGCTTGTCGAACTTGACGCCGTACCAGCCCTCGGAGACCTGCGGTCCGGAGACGCCCAGGCCCAGGCGGAAGCGGCCGCCGGAGAGCGAGTCGAGCGTGGCGGCCGTCATGGCGGTCATCGCGGGCTGCCTGGCCGGGATCTGGAAGATCGCCGATCCGATGTCGATGCGTTCGGTCTGCGCGGCCACCCAGGACAGCACCGTCGCGGCGTCCGATCCGTACGCCTCGGCGGCCCAGCAGACCGCGTAGCCGAGCTTGTCGGCCTCCTTGGCGACGGCGAGGTTGTCCGCGTCCATCCCCGCGCCCCAGTAGCCGAGGTTGATCCCGAGCTGCATGGCCGAATCCCCTTACTGAGCAGTAACGTACCTGTGCCGGGGACTGTAGCGCGTGGCTCCGCGCGCCGTCAGCGGCGGGCGTGCGGGTGGCCGGGGGTTCCCGGGTTCTCCACAGTCACGGGTTTGTCCACAGCCCCTCACGTCACTGGAGCACGGCCAGTAATCTCAGCGCCCATGGAGCAGAGGCATCTCGGCCGTACCGGCCTTCGCGTGTCCCGGATCGGACTCGGCACCCTCACCTGGGGCCACACCCAGGAGAGCGACGCCGCCGATCTGCTGAAGGTGTTCTGGGAAGCCGGCGGCAGCCTCGTCGACACGGCCGACGTGTACGGCGACGGGGAGGCGGAGTATCTGCTCGGCCGACTCATAGAACGGCTCGTGCCGCGCCGTGACCTGGTCATCGCGACCAAGGCGGGCAGCGTGCCCGACCCCGACCGCCGCTTCGACGGCTCGCGGGGCCACCTCCTCTCCGCGCTCGACGCGTCCCTGGCCCGCCTGGGCACGGACTACGTGGACCTGTGGCAGCTGCACGCCTTCGACCCCTGCACGCCTCTGGACGAGACGCTCCAGGCCCTGGACATCGCCGTCAGCAGCGGCCGGGCGCGCTATGCGGGCATCTCGAACTTCTCCGGCTGGCAGCTGGCCAAGGCGGCCACGTGGCAGCTGGCGGCGCCGGGCGCGCGGACCCGCCTGGCCAGCACGCAGATGGAGTACTCCCTGCTCCAGCGCGGCGTCGAGCGGGAGCTGCTGCCCGCGGCGATGGACCTGGGCGTGGGCCTGCTGCCCTCCTCGCCGCTCGGACGCGGCGTGCTCACCGGTAAGTACCGCCACTCCGTCCCGCCCGACTCGCGCGGCGGTTCCGAGCACATGGCGCCGTTCGTCGCGCCCTACCTCGACGATGCCGCGAGCCGCATCGTCGACGCGCTCGCCACGGCCGCGGACGGCCTCGCGGCCACGCCCCTCCAGGTCGCCCTCGCCTGGGTGCGCGACCGCCCCGGAGTGACCGCGCCGATCGTCGGCGCGCGCAACGCGCAGCAGCTCACGGCCGCATTGTCAGTGGAGACCCTTAGTCTTCCTGACGAGATCTGCCAGGCGCTCGACGATGTGTCGGCGCCCGTGCACCGCTACCCCGATCAGGACTGGAGCACGCTGTGAGTACGGAGCCGGAAACCGCTGCCGCGCAGGAAGCGGAGGCCGCTGCCGCACAGGAGACCGGGGCGGAGGCGACGGGGGCCGAGGAGCTCGCGGACACCGCCGGCGCGGAGGAAGCGGAGGCCGCCGCCGAAGGCGAAGCGTCCGGGAGCGACGCCACCGGGAGCGACGCCGAAGGAAGCGCAGCCGACGGAAGCGAAGCCGCCGCGAGCCAGGAGCTTTCGGAGACCGAGGCCGAGATCGCCGCCCAGCGGCAGCTCCAGGAGCGGATCGCCGAGCGCAAGGCCGCCAAGCAGGGGCCGGTCGACGCCGGGGCCAAGCTCAGCGGCAAGACCGCCGACCTCCTTGCCGCCGTGCGCGCGGTGGAGAGCGGCGAGAAGCCGGTCACCAGCGCTTTCAGCGAGCCCGGACCCACGCCGCGCAAGGCCGCACCCGAGCCCGTCCGGCGTCCGCAGCCCGTCGCCCCGGCCGCCTCGGGACCCGGCGACGAAGCCGTGGGCGCGGTCCGTGCCGTGCTCGCCGAAGGCGGGGCACCTGCCGCACTCGCCGAGCGGACGGCGGCGGCGCTCGGCGAAGGCGCCGATGCCCTGCTGCGGGAGGATCCCTGGCAGTTGCTGCGGGTCGGCGGCGTGCGCACGGAACAGGCCGACGGCTTCGCGCGCGCCCTGCTCGGCGCGGAGTGCGGGCCCGACGACGAGCGCAGGGGGCGCGCGATCACCGCCTGGCTCCTCGAACAGGCTGCCATCGCCGGACACACCGCCCTGGACGCGGCGGCGCTCACCGCGGCGCTCGGACAGCGCGCCGTGCCCGATCCGGACGCGGCGGTGCAGAGCGCCATCGCGGAGGGCGACATCCTCGTCTTCCAGGACGCCCTCGAAACACCGGGCATCCCGGCCCCCGTCCGGGAAGAGGACGACGGCGAGGGCGAGGAGGCCGAGCAGCCGGTCCGCGTCCTGGTCGGCCTCGAACAGTACGCACTGGCCGAGGAGAGCCTCGCCGACGGCCTCGCCAGGGTGATCAACTCCCTGTCCAAGGAAGAGGGTTCGGGCCCGCAGGCCGAAGCCTGGGAGTCCGCAGCGGGCCAGGCGTCCGGCTCCACCGCCGAACTGATCCGCGCGGTCGCCGGCCACGGACTCGTCCTGCACACCGGCGGCGAGGCGGCCCGCGCCGAGCCCGCCGCCCTGGCGGCAGCCGCGGCGGGCCTCGGCCTGCGCGTGTGGGCGGCCACGCACAGCGCGCCGGGGCGCGATCGCGTCGCGCGGCTCACCGGCTCGGACGAGGCGGGCGCCGCGACCGTGGCGGGGCTGCTCTCCGGCACCGAGGGCCCCGGTCGCGACAGGGACGGAGCCCTCGCCCTGGACCTCCTGGTGGTCCTGGACGCGCCGCAGCTGGACGTGGAGAGCGCCGCGATGCTCGTGGAGTCCCTGCCGGACGGCGCCCGTCTGGTGCTGAGCGGCGATCCGGGGCTGCTGTGGTCGGCGGGCCCCGGACGCGTCTTCGCCGATCTCCTCGCGGCGCGCTGCTGCCCGCAGGTCGTCTCGCGCGTCCCCGATCCCGGCCCCATCGGAGAGTTGGTCTCGGGCATCGGCATCGGCGAGCTGAACCAGGTCGAGGCGCCCGGCAAGGAGGTCGTGATCGTCCCCGTGCGCGACGCGGGCGAGGCGGTCCACCGCACGGTGCAGCTCGTGGCGGACTCGGTGCCCCGCGCGATCGGGGTGCCCCCGCAGGACACCCAGGTCATCACGCCCGGGCACGGCGGCGCCGCGGGCACACGCGCCCTGAACACCGCGCTCAAGGAGCGGCTGAACCCCGGCCCCGGCCGGTTCGGCGGCTTCGACCCCGGCGACCGTGTCGCCCACGTCCCGGCGCCCGGCCGCACGACACCGGGCCGGGTCCTGAAGGCCGACGCACAGGGGCTGCACCTGGAGTGTGACGGCGCCCCCGTCGTCGTACCGAAGGAGCAGGTGGAGCACACGGTGCGGCACGCCTGGGCGCTCACCGCCCACCAGGCGGTGGGCCTGAGCTGGCCCGCCGTGGTCGTGGTGCTGCCGGGTGACGCGACCGCGGCCCTGAGCAGGCCCTGGGTCTACACCGCGTTCAGCCGCGGCGAGCGGCACCTTTCGGTGGTCCAGGGCGCGGAGCAGGCGCTGCCGCGCGCGGTGGCGGAGATCCCCCCGAAGGCCCGTACGACGCGCCTCCAGACCCTTCTGCGCCCCCAGGTCCCCACCACGGCCTGAGCCGGGCCGGCAGGACCGTCCCACGCTTCCGGGTGCCCGCAGCGTTCACCGGGCACCCGGAGCGGCGGCGGGCACGGCCGAAGACGGCCGCGCCGCCCGCCCGAGGGGTCAGCGATCCGCGTCCAGGGGGCTCCTGTCGTCGTCGATGTCGACGACGTCCACCTCGTCCGCCTCGTCAGCATCGTCGACATCATCGAGTTCTTCGAGGACCGCGGCGGCGGGATCGACGCGGACACGGCCGTCGGCTCCGGCCCGGTCACGGCGGTCGTCGCGGTCTTCGTCGTCCTGCTCGTCGTCGAAGACCGCGCTGACGTCGAAGCGGCACACGACCCGGTGCGGGTCCGCCGCGTCGAAGGGGGCGTCGAGCCACTCCCCCGGTTCCGCGGGCTCGTCCGCCGCGGTGACCCAGAGCGTGGAGTCGCCCTCCTCCAGGCCGAACTCCTTGTGCCGGGAGGCGATTTCGTCCGGTTCGAACTCCCCGAAGAGGACTCCGAGCGCGGCATGCACGCTGCTGCCCGCCGCCTCGGCCGCCGGGCTCCCACTCGCCGCGTCCGCGTCGAGGTCCGCGACCCGCTGGGCCTGCGCGAGGAGCCGCTGCGGCTCCGCCACGGCATAGTCCCTGCGGATCAGCACGCTCAGCGCGTTCGCCTCCTCCGGGCCCTGGTACGGCGGCAGCACATCGCTGTCGGAGCCGGGGATCTCGAAGGGGGTGACCTCGTCGTAGCGGTCGTAGAGGAGTTCGTCGTACTCCTCGGCCGCCGCGGCCAGCTCGTTGAACGCCTCATAGACGGCCGGGTCGTCCTCACCCGACCTGCGTTCGACCGCGGCAAGGTGACGGTCGAGCGCGGTCTTGACCGCCTCGGCGGCGGCGCGTACCTCGGCAGCGGTTGGCTGCGCAGCATCAGACATAGTGCAGACGCTATCCGTAGCGGGCCCGTGCTTGCACAATAGATGCGATGCCGGAATACGAATTTGTCGACGTGTATGTGCCGCGCGGGGTCACCCGCAAGGAAGCGACGCGCCTGCTGACGGACCATGCGGAGTACGGACACTGGGAGTTGGACCGCCTGAGCCTGCACGCGGACGGCAGCCGCAGGGTGCGGCTGAAGCGGCGGATCATCCGCCAGCTGCGGGCTACCTGGTGACGCGGGCCGCCTGGCGACGTGGGACGGCGAGTGACACAGCAGGACGGAGGGCGCCCCGACCCGTCGGGACACCCTCCGTCGTGCATACCGGATCAAGCAGCGGTGCAGGCCTCGATCAGGCGGCCGACCGCGACCTGCGGTACAGCACCGTTCCCGCGAGCAGCATGCCCGCGCCCACCGGCAGTACGACGCCCATCGGCAGATCGCTGCCCGTCTGGGCGAGCGTCTCCGAGCCCTTCGGCTGCGCGACGGTCTGCGCCCCCGGCTCGTTCGGCGACCCCGGCTGCTCCGGCGACCCCTGCTCCGGCGACCCGGGCGGCACCGCCCGGTCGTCCGAGGGCTTCTCGCCCGGCGTTCCGGGCTTGCCCGGCTGCTCGGGCTCCCCGGGCTGTCCGGGCTGCTCCGGACCGCCCGGCGGCTGCTCCGGCTTCGTGGGCGGGTGCTCGCCGCCGGGCGGCGGCGCTTCGCCGGAGTCGTTGACGCAGTCGTCACCGGCGGTCGCGTTGCCGAGACCGACGAGGGTGACGCTGTTGCCGCAGACGTTCACCGGCACGTCGATCGGCAGCTGGACGTCGTTGCCGGAACCGACGCCGGGCGAGTCACTGCTGTGACCGTGCGCGGAGGAACCGCCGCCCGAGGGCTTGTTACTACCGCTGCCGCTGCCTCCGTCGTCGGAGGTGTTGGCGCAGTTGTTGCCCACCGCGGGGTTGAGCACCCCGACGACGTTGACGCTGTTGCCGCAGACATTCACCGGCACGTGCACCGGGAGCTGGACCGAATTGCCGGACAGCACGCCCGGGGAATTCGACGCACTTCCGGCGGCGCCCGAGTCCGCTTGTGCGTATCCACCGCTGATGGCGAGCACGCCCGTAGCTGCTGCCACCGTGATCAGGCCCTTACGAGTGACCTGTCGCATAGGTTTTCCCTGCCTTGTGACCTTCACGAAAGCGCGCGCGTCTTGGGACGCGCACACGGAATGCCGGAAGGCCCCGGAATGCATGGAACGCACTCCGGGACCGACAGACTCAGCCCCTCAAGGGGCGAGGCACGACAACGTCAGGCGTTGACGCAGGTGTTGCCGAAGGTGGGGTTCAGCAGCCCGATCACGGAGACCGTGTTGCCGCAGACGTTCACCGGCACGTGCACCGGCGCCTGCACGACGTTGCCCGAGAGCACACCGGGGGAGTTCACGGCGGCACCCTGAGCACCGGCGTCGGCAGCAGCGATACCCGCACCCGCGAGTACGAGGCCACCAGTGGCAGCCACAGCGGCGACGATCTTCTTGATCATTATTCCTCCTTGTTGGCAATGCGATCCCAGCCGCGGACCGCACCACCTGTAACGAGGAGGAGGTAATGGAGCTACGAGCGTATGGTCCCTTTCACTCTTTTCAGTCAAGTACGCACGCGCTGACGATTATTGGAGTTTCCTTCAGGACGCGTCGATGAACCGGTCGAGCACGCGCACACCGAACTTCAGGCCGTCCACGGGCACCCGCTCGTCCACGCCGTGGAACATGCCCGCGAAGTCCAGCTCCGGCGGCAGCTTCAGCGGCGCGAAGCCGAAGCCGCGGATGCCGAGGTCGTCGAAGGACTTGGCGTCGGTGCCCGCGGAGAGCATGTACGGCACGGCCTTGGCGATCGGGTCCTCGGCCTGCAGCGCCGTCTGCATGGCGTCGACGAGCGCGCCGTCGAAGGACGTCTCCAGGGCCTTGTCCGCGTGCACGTCCGTGCGCTTGACGTTCGGGCCGAGGATCCGGTCCAAGTCGGCGAGGAACTCCTGCTCGTACCCCGGCAGGAAGCGGCCGTCGACGTGCGCGGTCGCCTGGCCGGGGATGACGTTGACCTTGTAGCCCGCGCCCAGCTGGGTCGGGTTGGCGGTGTTCTTCAGCGAGGCGCCGATCAGCTTGGCGATGCCGCCGAGCTTGGCCAGCGTCGCGTCCATGTTCTCGGGGTCGAGCTCGGTGCCGAGGGCATCGCCCAGCTCGTCGAGGAAGTGCCGCAGGGTCTTGGTCACCCGCACCGGGAACTCGTGCCGCCCGAGCCGGCCGACGGCCTCGGACAGTTCGGTGATGGCGTTGTCCTTGTGGATCATCGAACCGTGTCCGGCGGTGCCGTCCACGGTCAGCTTCATCCAGTGCATGCCCTTCTGGGCCGTCTCGATGAGGTAGAGCCGCAGGTCCTCGTTGACCTGGTAGGAGAAGCCGCCGACCTCGCTGATGGCCTCCGTGACGCCCTCGAAGAGCTCCGGGTGATTGTCCACGAGGTAGCGCGCGCCGTACGTGCCGCCGGCTTCCTCGTCGGCCATGAAGGAGAGCACGATGTCGCGCGGGGGCTTGCGCCCGGTGCGCATGCGCTCGCGCACGACCGCGAGCGTCATCGCGTCCATGTCCTTCATGTCGACGGCGCCGCGGCCCCACACACAGCCGTCCGCGATCTCCCCGGAGAAGGGGTGGTGCGTCCAGTCCTGGGCGTTGGCCGGTACGACGTCGGTGTGGCCGTGGATGAGCAGCGCGGGCCGGGAGCGGTCCTCGCCCTCGATGCGGGCGACCGTGGAGGCCCGGCCGGGGTGCGATTCGAAGATCTGCGGTTCGAGTCCCACCTCGGCGAGCTTCTCCGCGACGTACTCGGCGGCCTTGCGCTCCCCCGGGCCCGAGTGGTCGCCGTAGTTGCTGGTGTCGATGCGGATCAGGTCGCGGCAGAGATCGACGACCTCGTCCTCGCCGGTGACGGGCCGCGACCGGTCCGCCTCGCCCGCCCTGTCGGCCCTGCTCGACTCGCTCACGATGGTTCCTCCCGCTATCGCTGCTGGTGGTCCTCTTCATCCTCCCGCGCCCACCCCCCGACACCCAAGGCCGGGCACCCGCCGACATACGCCGTTCACGCACCTGACCTGTGTGAACGAAGGCCCCCGAATGTTTGCTATGGTTTTCCACGTCGC
>NZ_JBNNJZ010000316.1:0-9633 GCF_050270335.1 Streptomyces sp. NPDC059900 | reverse complement strand
GGCAGGGTCGACCCCGGTCCGCGGGGCTTTTGCGGCCGGTCCCGCCCGGTGGCGCCGAACGAGTGGACTTCCCGGCACGGGGAAGGGCGCACGGACGCCCGCACGGGCCGAGGTGGTGTTCTTCGTGACGTCCGCCCCCCTGTCCGGAAGAGGCACCCCCGCATGAGACCTTTCACGTCCCGTCGCTCCCTCTGCGCCGCGCTGCTCGCGGCATCCCTGTGGGCCCCGGCGGTGGCGCACTCCGCCCCGGCCGATCAGCGGCCGGTCGCCGCCCATCCCGACAAGGGCGACTGCCCGGACAGCCTGGGACGCAAGCTCACGTCCCGCCTCGACAAGACCATGAACGACGTCGGGAAGAAGGCGGGCATCCCCGGGGCCGTCGTCGGTCTGTGGATGCCGGGCAAGGGCTGCTACGTCCGGTCCATGGGCGTCGCCGACACCAGGACCGGCCGGCCGATGGCCGCCGACTCCTTCGTCCGGATCGGCAGCGAGACCAAGACGTTCACCGTCACCGCCCTGCTCGAACTCGTGGACGAAGGCAGGGTCAAGCTGGACGACCCGATCTCCGACTACGTCAAGGGCGTGCCCAACGGCCGCCGCATCACGCTGCGCCGGCTCGCCCAGATGCGCAGCGGCCTGTTCCCCTACACCGAGGACCCCGGCTTCGTCCATGACCTGCTGAGCGACCCGCAGCGCACCTTCACCCCGCGCCAGTCCCTCGCGTACGGCTTCAAGCACCGCAACACCTTCGCGCCGGGCAAGAAGTTCCAGTACTCCAACTCCAACCTCGTCCTGCTGGGCATGGTGGTCGAGAAGGTGACCGGCCACCGGCTTGCCGACGTCATCCGCCACCGCGTGCTGCACCCGGCGCACCTGCGCGACACACTGTTCCCGCAGGGCAACGAGTTTCCCCGCCCGCACCCGCGCGGCTACACCGACCAGACGCCGAGCGGTGAGGTCGCGGACGCGACGAACTGGAACCCCAGCTGGGCCTGGGCGGCCGGGGCGATGATCTCCGACCTGCAGGATCTGCGTACCTGGGCCAAGTCCGTCGCCACCGGTCAGTTGCTCAGCCCCGGGACCCAGAAGCAGCGGCTGAAGACGCTGCCCACCGGCTTCCCCGGTACCACCTACGGTCTCGGCATCCTCAAGACGAACGGCTGGATCGGGCACAACGGCTCGATCCCGGGCTACGAGACCGTGACGGTCTACCTGCCCTCGCAGAAGGCCACTCTGGTCGTCATGATGAACACCGACATCACGAGCCAGGGCCAGGAACCGTCCACGCTGCTCGCCCGCGCGATCACGGCGGTCGCCACCCCGGAGAACGTCTACGACGGCTCGGCCACCGCGCCCTAGCCGACGGCCCCCGCGCGGCGCTACAGCCAGTCCCGCCGCTTGAAGATGAAGTACAGGCTCACGCAGACCGCGGCCATCAACAGGATGGCGAAGGGGTAGCCCGCCGCCCACTTCAGTTCCGGCATCGTCTCGAAGTTCATGCCGTAGATCGTTCCCACCAGTGTGGGCGCGAAGAGGATGGCGGCCCACGAGGAGATCTTCTTGATCTCCTCGTTCTGCTCGAAGCCCGCCTCCGCCAGGGCCCGCATCTCCGCGTTCTGCTGCTGGGTGACCAGTGTGGAGTTGACCGTGAGGATGTCCGTGAGGGCCTGGCGGAAGCCGTCCACGCGTTCGCTGGTGTGCGTGACGTGGTCGGCGACGTCCCGCAGGTAGCGCTGGAGTTCCTCGTCGGTGCGGTACTTCGCGAAGCCCGCCATCAAGGAGTGCAGCATCGCCACCAGGGGGCGGGTCGCCCGCTGGAACTCCACCATTTCGCGGGAGAGTTCGTAGATGCGGCGGGAGACCGCGGGGTCGCCCCTGAAGACCTCGGTCTCGATCTCGTCGATGTCGTTCTGGACGCCTGCCACGACGGGGGCGTAGCCGTCGACCACCGCGTCCAGGATCGCGTAGAGGACGGCCTCCGGGCCGAGCTTGAGGAGTTCCGGGCTCTCCTCCATGCGGCGGCGTACGGCGGTCAGGTCCGGGGCGGCGCCGTGGCGCACCGTGATGACGAAGTCGGGGCCCACGAACACGTGCAGCTCGCCGAAGTCGACCTCCTCCGGTGCGTCCAGGTAGCGGGCCGCGCGCAGGACGACGAAGAGCGTCTCGCCGTAGCGTTCCAGCTTCGGGCGCTGGTGGGCCTCCATCGCGTCCTCGACGGCGAGCTCGTGCAGGTCGAACTCGGCGGCCAGGGAGAGGAGTTCGGCCTCCGTGGGGCGTGCGAGGCCGATCCAGGCCATGCCGTCGCGCTGCTCGCGCAGCTCCCGGAAGGTGTCGGCGAGGGAGGTGGGCGTCGCGACGCGGACCCCGTCACGGTAGAGCGCGGCCTCCACGATGCTCGCGGCCTCCGCCGGCGCGGGGGAGGAGTCCGCGGGTGTGGCCCCGGAGTTCGCCGGGGCTCCGTTCCCCGCTGCCGAAGCGGCCTTGGCCGGGGCGGTGCGCCGCCAGCCGTGCCTCTTCTCGCCCGGTACGGGCCGGGACCGGCGCTCCGCCATGCTGGATGCCTCCGAGGTCGAACGTGTGTCTTTGCGGCCTCGAAGAGGATATACGGACCAAATGTCGCGAGCGTGGCACCGTCTCGACACGTTTGCGGACAGCAGGTGTCCGCAAGTCCCGCTAGCGTGCGGGCCATGACGAAGACGCCGAGTGAGCCGGGTACGCCGAGCAGGTCGAGCAGGTCGAGCAGGTCGAGCAGGTCGAGCAGGTCGAGCAGGTCGAGCAGGTCGAGCACGCCGAGCACGCCGAGTGCGGCGAAGGCCGCCGGTGCCCGGACCCGTACCGCCCCCGTGCTCAGCGCCCGCGCCCTCAACCGCGCCACCCTCGACCGGCAACTCCTCCTGCGCCGCTCGGCCGGCCTCTCCGTCGAGGGCGCCGTCACGCACCTGCTCGGTCTCCAGGCGCAGAACGTGAAGCCGCCCTACTACGCCCTCGCCGCACGGCTCGAAGGGTTCGACCCGCAGGACCTGTCCGGGCTCCTCGCCGAGCGTGATCTCGTACGCATCGTCACCATGCGCTCGACCATCCACCTGCACACCGCCGACGACGCCCTCACCCTGCGTCCCCTGGTGCAGGGCGCCCGCGACCGGGAGCTGCACGCCTTCCGCAAGGGACTCGCCGGCGTCGACCTGGCGGAGCTCGCCGCGCTCGCCCGTGCCGCCGTCGAGGAGGAGCCCCGCACGATGAAGCAGCTGCGGGAGGTCCTGCTGCCGCGCTGGCCCGACGCCGACCCGCAGTCGCTCGCGGTCGCCGCCCGCTGCTCGCTGCCGCTGGTCCAGGTCACCCCGCGCGGTCTGTGGGGGCAGAGCGGGCAGGTCGCGCTCACCACCGCCGAGCACTGGCTCGGCCGCCCGGGCGAGCCGGTACCGGCGCCCGACGCCACCGTTCTGCGCTATCTCGCCGCCTTCGGGCCCGCATCCGTCAAGGACATGCAGACCTGGGCGGGCCTGACCCGCCTGCGGGAGGTCTTCGAGCGGCTGCGGCCCCGGCTGCGTACGTTCCGGGACGAGAGCGGCGTCGAGCTCTTCGACCTCCCCGACGCTCCGCACCCCGACGCGGACACCCCGGCCCCGGCGCGCCTTCTCCCCGAGTTCGACAACCTCCTCCTGTCGCACGCCGACCGCAGCCGGGTCGTGCCGCCCGAGTACAAGGGCCGCACCTGGAAGGGGAACTTCGCCTACAGCGTCTTCCTGGCCGACGGCTTCCTCGCGGGCGTGTGGCGCATCAAGGAGGGCGCGGGCCAGGCCAAGAGGTCCGTCATCCTCACCTTCGAGCCGTTCGGCAAGCTGACCAGGGCGCAGCGCGGTGAGCTGACGGAGGAGGCCGAGCGGTTGCTGAGCGGGCCGTTGAACGAGGCCGCCACCTATGACATCCGCTTCGGCACGGTCATCGAGCGCTGAACCGCGAAGCCGACCAGTCGCAGTCGCAGTCGCAGTCGCAGTCTCAGTCTCAGTCCGCCCGGCCCGTCGCCGCGACGGTCACGCCGAGCCCGATCATCGTGACGCCCCCGGCCCCGCCGATCAGCGAGAGACGCCGGTCCGAGCGGGCGAACCAGGTGCGGGCCGCGGACGCCGTCAGACCCCACAGCGTGTCCGTGACCAGGCCGATGCCGATCGGCACGAGACCCAGGAGCAGCATCTGCGCGGGCAGCTGACCCGCCGAGTGGTCGACGAACTGCGGCAGCACCGCCGCGAAGAACACGATGCCCTTGGGGTTCGTCACCCCGACGAGCGCCCCGTCCAGGACCGTCCGTACGTCGGAACGCGCGGCGCCGGGTGCGGTCGTCCCCATGGCCCGGGCCCGCATCTCCTTGCGGTGCCGGAAGGCCTGCACGCCGAGGAAGACCAGATACGCGGCGCCCGCCAGCTTCACCGCCATGAACACCGCCGCCGACCGCTCGACGAGCGACCCGACACCGAACGCGACCGCGAGCACCAGGACGTACGACCCGAAGACGTTGCCGAGCGCCGTCGCCACGGCCGTGCGCCGGCCATGGGCCAGGGCCCGGCCGATCACGAACAGGACGCTCGGCCCCGGGATCACGATCACCAGCAGCGACATCGCGGCGAAGGCCAGAAAACGGTCCGCGGACACCATGCCCGTCACCCCCTCAGGGGTTCATTCAATACGCCGTCGACGTCGCCCCGTAAGGCACCGGCGAAGTCTCTCCGTTTGGGGGTGGTGAGATCCGCATCACGAATTACACGATGCCACGTAGTGTCCGGCAATGATCGCGGCGAAAAGCGGCGAAGAGCACGGCAAGGGTTTTGGGCCCCGGACCGGCGACGAGGAGAGCGCAATGACGACGACGGGCACGACGAGCGGCAGCCGCACGGAGCAGTTCCGCGCGGCCCGGGACTTCCTGCTGCGGCATCGTGAGGACTACGAGACCGCGTACGAGGGGTTCGGCTGGCCCCGGTTCGAGCGGTTCAACTGGGCGCTCGACTGGTTCGACGCGATCGCCGACGGCAATGACCGCACGGCGCTGCACATCGCCGAGGAGGGCGGCGGCGAGCAGCGGTTCAGCTACGCGGAGATGTCGGCGCGCTCGAACCAGGTGGCCAACTGGCTGCGGGAGCAGGGCGTCGCGGCCGGTGACCGGATCCTGGTGATGCTCGGCAACCAGGTGGAGCTGTGGGAGACGGCGCTCGCCGCGATGAAGCTGCGCGCGGTGATGATCCCGGCGACCCCGCTGCTCGGCACGGTGGACCTGCGGGACCGGATCGAGCGGGGCCGGGCACGGCATGTGATCGTGCGCGGCGAGGACGTCGAGAAGTTCGCCGGGGTGACCGGCGCGTACACGAGGATCGTGGTCGGCGATGAGTTCCCCGGCGGGGACTGGCTGTCCTACACGGAGACGGCGTCGGCCGCGCGTGCCTTCGAGCCGGACGGGCCCACGGCGGCCGACGACCCGCTGATGCTCTACTTCACCTCGGGCACGACATCGCAGCCCAAGCTGGTGGAGCACACCCACGTGTCGTACCCCGTCGGGCACTTGGCGACGATGTACTGGATCGGCCTGAAGCCCGGTGACGTCCACCTCAATATCTCCTCGCCGGGCTGGGCCAAGCACGCCTGGTCCAACCTCTTCGCCCCGTGGAACGCGGAAGCCACCGTCTTCATCTACAACTACACGCGCTTCGACGCGGGCAGCCTGATGGCGGAGATGGACCGGGTGGGCGTCACCAGCTTCTGCGCGCCGCCCACGGTGTGGCGGATGCTGATCCAGGCGGACCTGGGCCAGCTGCGTACGCCGCCCCGGGAGATCGTGGCGGCCGGTGAGCCGCTGAACCCCGAGGTGATCGAGGCGGTGAACCGTGCCTGGGGCGTGGTGATCCGGGACGGCTTCGGCCAGACGGAGACCGCGGTCCAGGTGGCCAACTCGCCCGGCCAGCGCCTGACGCCCGGCTCGATGGGGCGGCCGAGCCCCGGCTACAAGGTCACGCTCCTGGACCCGGTCACCGGCGAACCGGGAGCGGCGGAGGGGGAGATCTCTCTCGACCTGTCGGCGCGGCCCGTCGGCCTGATGACCGGCTACCACGGGGACGCGGAGCGCACCGCGGAGGCGATGGCGGGCGGCTACTACCGCACGGGAGACATCGGCTCGCTGGACGCCGACGGATACCTCACCTACGTCGGCCGCAGCGACGACGTCTTCAAGTCCTCCGACTACAAGGTCTCGCCCTTCGAGCTGGAGAGCGCGCTGCTCGAACACGAGGCGGTGGTGGAGGCCGCCGTGGTGCCCGCGCCGGACGCGCTGCGGCTCGCGGTCCCGAAGGCGTACGTCGTCCTGGCGAAGGGCTGGACACCGGACGGGGACACGGCGGCGGCGATCTTCGAGTACACCCGCTCGGTGCTCGCTCCCTACAAGCGCGTCCGGCGCATCGAGTTCACCGAGGAGCTGCCCAAGACCATCTCGGGCAAGATCCGTCGGGTCGATCTGCGGGAGCGTACGGAGAAGGGGTCGCCGGACGAGTGGCTCGAGCGGGCGAAGGGCTGAGGCGCCGCGGTCGAGGGCAGCTTTGCCGTGCGCCCGGCGCGTCAGGCGGGCGAAGCCACCCGCTGGTCCGGTTCCGGGAGGTCTGAGCCCGCCGCCAAGTCCGTGAGGTGGGCGGCGAGTTCGTCCAGGATGGATTCCGGGACGCGGGTCGGGTCGCACTCCAGCCAGATGTCCCAGGCCCCGTCGGCGGACGGCCAGAACTGGACGAGCAGGGGCAGGGAAGCGGCGGGCGGCGCGACGTCGCGGCGGTGCGTGGTGTGGCCGGGGAGGCGCAGGTCGGCGGCGGGCGCGTTCTGATAGATCACGGCGGCCTGGAAGACCGGGGGCAGCCGGGGGTCGTCGGGCCGTGGCGCGACGGCCGCGAGGTCGGACAACGGCAGCGGCGCCAGACCGACGCCCACCAGCCAGTCCCTGCGGGCCGCAGCCGCCACCCCGGCGGGCCCCTCGCCGGAACCGAAGTCGAGGACCAGGGGGACGGGCCGCACGAAGTAACCGACCACTTCCTCGGCGACGCGCTCCCGGCCCGCGTGGTACGAGGCGAGGGTGAACCGGTCGGTTCCGGTGAGCCGGTGCAGCGCCATGCCGTACCAGGCGAGAGCCGAGAAGTGCGGCGAGGGGTGGATGCGCGCACACAGCGCACGGACCTCCCCGGCGTCGAGCGCCAGGTGCCGCCGCGCGTACCGGGCGCTCGAAGCCGGTGTGCCGGACGGCAGGGCCAGCGGTTCGGCCGACCGCAGCGCGTGCTGCCAGTGCCCGCGGGCCCGGGCCACCGCCGCCTCGTCCCGCGGGCCGGGCGGGGGCGCGTGGACGGCGTGTACGGGGCCGCCGGTTTCGTCCGCCCGGCCGTAGGCCGCGCCCAGGTCGGTGAGGAAGGCACGCTCCGACCAGCCGTCGTAGGCGATGTGATGGAGCACCAGGGTCAGCACCGACCCGGTGTCGGCGGGGGTGACGAAGCAGCGCAGCGGCGGGTCGGTCGCCAGGTCGAAGGGGGCGAGCCACGCGGCGGGCAGGCCCCCGGTGAGCCCGGCGTCGCGCTCGGTCTCCTGGACGGGGATGTGCGCGTCGGGCAGTTCGTGGGCCACGACAGACGGGCCCTTGAGCCGGAAGACGGTACGCAGCGCGGGGTGGCGGGCGGCGACGGAGTCCAGGGCGGTGCGCAGCGCCCCGGTGTCCACGGCGGGGGCGACGGCGAAGGAAAGCACGAGAAGGTGGGCGGGGTCGCCGGGCGCCAACTGCTCCTGGAGCCACAGGTCCTGCCTGCTGTCCTCCACGACGTGGTCCTGACCGGGCCCGGCCCGGCCGTCCCGCTCCGGTACGGCAAGCGGCTCCGCGTCCGCCGCGATGGCCCGGGGCGTGCGGCCCTCGTGCACCGCACCCAGGGCGACGCGGACGTGGTGGTGCCGTTCCAGCCGGGCGGTCAGCTGCATGGCGAACAGGGAGTCGCCGCCGGACAGGAACAGGTCCTCGTCGGGCCCGACGAGGCGGCCCGCAAGCTCGGCGGCAGCGGTCAGCACCGCCCCCAGGAGGGAGTCGGACGGTTCGGTGCCGTGTTCCGGGGTGTGTTCCCTGGCGTGTTCCGGCACCTCGGGCGGCGGGGCGTCGAGGCGGTCGGCCAGGGCCCTGAGGTCGACCTTGCCGCCCGCGGTCAGCGGGAAGGCGTCGAGCAGCACCAGCTGCCGGGGCCGCAGATAGGGCGGCAGTTCGCTCTCGCAGCGGGCGTGCAGGTCATCGGCGGTGCGGCCGTCGCCGGGGGCGAGACAGTGGGCCGCGAGTCCGGTGGCGGCGCCGCCCGGGTCGCGCAGGACGGTGACCGCGGCCCGCGGCACGCCGGCGCGCTCCAGGAACTGCTCCAGTTCGGCGGGTTCCACGCGCTGTCCGCGGATCTTGACCTGGCGGTCCTTGCGGCCCGCGTAGAGCAGGAGCCCGTCGGGGTGCAGGCTGCCGAGATCGCCGGAGCGGTACACCCGCTCGCCGCTCGGCAGGGTACGGAACGCGCGCGCCGTCAGGTCCTCGTCGCCCAGGTAACCGAGGGCGAGGCTGCTGCCGCCGATGCAGATCTCTCCGGTCGTGCCCGGCGGGCAGGGGCGGTCCTGCGCGTCCAGGACATGGATCCGCGTGCCGGGCAGCGCGGTGCCGAGCGGAATCTGTCCGTAGCGTTCGGCGTCACCGTCCTCGATGACCCGGGTCGTCGCGAACACCGTGGTCTCCACCGGGCCGTAGCCGTTGACGAGGCGGATCGCCGGGTGCGCGGCGCGGAATCCGGCCACGTGTCCCGGTGAGAGACGCTCGCCGCCGGTCAGGACCTGGCGCAGGCCCGCGAAGCAGCCGGGATCGTCGTCGAGGAAGGCGTTGAACAGGGCCGCGGTCAGCCACAGGGTGTCGAGGCCCGCTTCCGTGACGTACCGGCGGACGAGCGCGGGGGAGAGGTGCAGGCCCTCACCGAGCAGCAGGGAGGTGCCGCCGTTCATCAGGACCGACCACAGCTCGATCATCATGGCGTCCCAGCACACCGGGGCGGCTTGCAGGACGGTGCGTCCCGCCCCGAAGTCGGCGTAGTCCACCCCGACGAACCGGCTCACCACCGCGCGGTGCGGCGAGACGGAGCCCTTCGGTTCGCCGGTGCTGCCGGAGGTGAACATCACGGCGCACCCGTCGCCGGGCCCCGCCACCGGCAGCGGGGCACTCTCCGGGGTTTCGGGGGGCCCTTGGAGGTGCAGCCGCCGACGCCCCGGCGCGGGTTGCAGGGCGAAGGCCGCGTCCGGCCCTTCGTCGGTCAGGACATGGGCGTCCGCCTGCCGCACCAGGTGCTGTACGCGCGCCTCGGGCCACAGGGGATCCATGGCCGCGTAGATGCCGCCGGCCTTCAGGACCGCCAGGAGCGCGACGACGAAGGCCGGGGTGCGGCGCATGCGGACGGCCGCATACTGGCCGGGGCGCAGGCCCTGCGCCACCAGACGGCGTGCCAGCGCGGTGGACTCGTCGTCCAACTGCCGGTACGTGAGCGACGGTTGGCCGGGGGCGAGGAGCGCCACGGCGTCCGGGTGGGCGGCGGCCCCGGCCGCCACCAGGTCGTGCACTGT
>NZ_JBNNJZ010000315.1:0-9636 GCF_050270335.1 Streptomyces sp. NPDC059900 | reverse complement strand
AGACTCGACTCCTCTGGTTCGTGCAGGCCCGATCAGGCCGCGCGGCGGGATGTCGCGCACATCCATTCTGCTCTTATTTTTTCCTTATGCGAAGTTCTGGTGACTTTGGTCCCTCCCACGAGTGCGGAAGGTCCCGTATCAGGGGCCTTTGTCTGCGGAACCACCTGCGGGACCGCAGAAACTCGGGTGAGGAGAGCATGCCGTGACGACGGACATCGGTACGACCACAATTCCCGCGCCGCGCGCCTCGGGGAGGACGCAGGGTGCCCCCTGCTGGCTGAGCTATGCCGCACGGGACGCGCGGGCCGCCGAGGAGTTCTACGGACAGGTCCTCGGCTGGTGCCGCGTGCCGCTGCTCGGCCCGGCGGGCAGGACACGTTCCCTGGTCCTGCGGGCCGGCGCGCCGGTGGGGGCCATCAGCGAGACCTCCTGCGACCCCGGCGGCCACGCGGGATGGATGCCGCACTTCGCCGTCGACGACCTGGACGCCGCGGTGGGACGCCTGCGCGACCGCGGCGCCACCGCGGCGGTCGGGCCGCTGACCACGCAGGCCGGACGCGTCGCCGTGGCGGCGGGCCCTCACGACGAGGTGTTCGGTCTGCGCCACCAGGCCCCCGACCGCCGCTGGAGGGTCGGCGACGGCCCCGTGGCGCGCATCGAGCTGCACACGGGGGACGTCTTCGCGGCGGCCCTCTTCTACGGCGGCGTGCTGGGCTGGGCGGGAGAGTCCGCCGACAGCTGCCAGGTGGAGTACGCGCGGGGGCAGATCGTGGTGCGGGAGGGAGCGCGTGCGGGATCGCGTCCGGTCGCCACGCTCGGCGGCCAAGCCGTGCCGGGCTTCGAGGGGCGGCGCCGCTGGCACACGAGCTTCCGCGTGACCGACGCCGACGCGGCGGCCGACACCGCGCTGGCCGCGGGCGGACGCGTCATCACACCACCACGGGGGCTCCGCGGCCGGCGGGAGGCCGTTCTCGCGGATCGCGCGGGCGTTCCCTTCACGGTCGTGGCGGAGTGAGCCGGGCGAACCCGGGTGCCGGTAGGGAGCGAGGAGGACGATCAGACGATGTTCAGTTCAATGGCGAGCGCGGGGCAGAGCGCGGACCACAGGCCCGATCCGGCAGAGCTGCCGGCCGTGCGGACCGGACCGGCCGCACCGACCGTGCCGGCCCAGCCCGGCGAGCGCTCGCGGGGCGAGGCCGTCGGACTGCCGTGGATCGAGGAGGCCAACGAGGTCGCGCCGCAGGACGCGCGGGAGCTGTCGAAGCTCTTCTTCGAACGGCTCCGCACGCTGGAGAGCGGCTCGCCCGACCACACGTACACACGCGACACCCTGATCGAGATGAACCTCTCCCTGGTGCACTACGTCGCGGGCCGCTTCCGCAATCGCGGCAACGGCCAGCTGGAGGACCTCGTGCAGGTCGGGACCATCGGCCTCATCAAGGCGATCGACCGGTTCGACGTGGACCGCGGGCACAAGTTCGTCTCGTTCGCCGTCCCCTGCATCCTCGGGGAGATCAAGCGCCACTTCCGTGACACCAGCTGGGCCGTACACGTCCCGCGAAGACTCCAGGAGCTGCGCACCGACCTGGTCAGGGCGCAGGAGCGGCTGTCCTGCGGGCTCGGGCGCGAACCCACGGTCAAGGAACTCGCGGCCGACCTGGATGTGGCCGAGGAGCAGGTCCTGGAGGCGATCGTCGCCGCCAACGGCTACGCGGCGGGCTCCCTGGACGCCCCGCACGGCCCCGGCGATCCGGACGACACGTACCGCAGCGGCCGCTCGCTCGCCGATGCCCTGGGCGCCCCGGACCCCGCCATCGAGGTCTTCGAGTACCTGCACGACCTGGCCCCGCTCCTGGCGGAGCTCGACGAGCGCGAGCGCCGCATCATCGAGATGCGCTTCGGCCAGGAGATGACGCAGGCCGAGATCGGCGCCGACCTCGGCATCTCGCAGATGCATGTGTCACGGCTGCTGTCGCGGACCCTCACCCGCCTCCGTACGGGCCTGGGGGCGGGGGAGTAGGAGGGCCGGCGGCGGGACGGGCGCTCAGGCGCCCCTCGGACGGGGTCCCGCCGCCCCCTCCCCGCCCGGCAGGCCGGGCGATTGGCCCGTACGGGCCACCAGAACGCGCCGTCCCCCGCTTCTGCCCGCTGGAATGGACAGGTGACCGCGCCCCCGGACGACTGCCTCGCGCGCAACGAGTGGATCTGCGGCGACTATCTGAGCACCCGCCGCCAGATCATCCTCGACGCGGTCCTCCAGCATCTGGAGCTGACCGCCGTCTCCGTCCTCATCGCGCTCGTCATCGCCGTCCCGCTGGCCGTCGTCGCCCGGCGCTGGGCCCTTGCGGCCGGTCCCGTCCTGGCGCTGACCACCATCCTCTACACGATCCCCTCGCTCGCGATGTTCTCGCTGCTGCTGCCCCTCTACGGCCTCTCCGCGTCCCTCGTGGTCGCCGGACTCGTCCTGTACTCGCTGACGCTGCTCGTCCGCAACATCCTGGCCGGTCTGCGTGCCGTCCCCGAGGACACCCGGCAGGCCGCCCGCGGCATGGGCTACGGGCCGGTCCGGCTGCTCCTGACCGTCGAACTCCCGCTGGCGCTGCCCGCCGCGATGGCGGGCCTGCGCATCGCCACCGTCTCGGCGGTCTCCCTCGTCACGGTCGGCGCGATCGTCGGCTTCGGCGGGCTCGGCAACCTCATCTACACGGGCATGAACACCTACTTCAAGGCGCAGGTCCTGACCGCGTCCGTGCTCTGCGTCGTCATCGCCGTACTGGCCGACGTGCTGCTTCTCGGCGTCCAGCGGATCCTCACCCCGTGGACGCGGGCGGTCCGCTCATGAACACCATCAGCGATGCCTGGAAGTGGCTCACCGACGCGGCGCACTGGGCGGGCGACGACGGTATCTGGCACCGCCTGACCCAGCACCTCGTCCTCACCGTGGTCTGCCTGATCCTGAGCTGTCTGATCGCGCTGCCGGTCGCCCTCGTCCTCGGCCACCTGGGCAAGGGCGGAGCCCTGGCGGTCAACATCTCCAACGTCGGACGGGCGGTGCCGACCTTCGCCGTCCTGGTCCTGCTGCTCCTGACGCCCATCGGACAGTGGGGCGAGGGCCCCACCGTGGTCGCGCTCGTCCTGTTCGCCGTGCCGCCGCTGCTCACCAACGCCTACGTCGGGATGCGCGGCGTCGACCGCAGCGTCGTCCAGGCCGCGCGCGGCATGGGAATGACGGGGCGGCAGATGCTGTGGCGGGTCGAACTGCCGCTCGCGATGCCGCTGGTCCTCAGCGGGGTGCGGATCGCCGCCGTGCAACTCGTGGCCACCGCCACGATCGCGGCGCTCGCCGGCGGCGGGGGCCTCGGCCGGATCATCACCGCCGGGTTCAACCTCGCGAGCACGCCGCAGGTGGTGGCCGGAGCCGTCCTGGTCGCCGTGTTCGCGCTGGTCGTCGAGGGGATCTTCGAAATCGGCGAACGGCTCGCGCCGGGGCGGGCGCGGGGGAGAGGACGGGCCGGATGAGGCGGCGTACGGCATGGGGCGCGACGCTCGCCGCCGGGACGGTGCTCCTGTCGGGATGCGCGTCCGGGCCGTCCCTGGAGACGCAGGGCGAGGTCACCGCGCCGCCCGGCGACAGCCATCACCTGGTCGTCGGCTCCGCGGGCTTCACCGAGAGCGACCTGCTCGCCCAGATGTACTCCCTGCTCCTGAAGAAGGCCGGATACGGGACGGAGATCCTCTCCGTGGCCAACCGCGAGCTGTACGAACCCGCCCTGGAGTCCGGTCAGATCGACGTCGTCCCCGAGTACGCGGCGACGTTCGCGGACTGGCTCAACGCCAAGAAGAACGGCGCGGACGCGAAGCCGGTCGGCTCGCCCGACCTGGACGCCACGATGAAGGCCCTGCGCGGCCTGGCCGCGCCGCGCGGCCTCACCGTCCTGGACCCGGGCAAGGCCGTCGACCAGAACGCCTTCGCCGTCACCGCGTCCTTCGCCGAACAGCACCGCCTGAAGACCCTGAGCGACCTCGGCAAGTCCGGCCAGAAGGTACGCCTGGCCGCGGGCGACGAATGCGTGCAGCGCCCGTACTGCGAACCCGGCCTGAAGAAGGTCTACGGCATCGACGTCACCGCCGTCGACCCCAAGGGCGTGGGCACCACCCAGGCCAAGAAGGCCGTGCAGAGCGGGCAGGACCAGATGGTCCTGACGACGTCGACGGACGCCACGCTCGACGACTTCGGCCTGGTCCTGCTGAAGGACGACAAGAACCTCCAGAACGCCGACTACATCGTCCCGGTCGTCAACCGCTCCCGCGCGGGCAGCGAGGGCGTCGCGAAGGCACTCGGCCGCCTCAACTCCGTACTGACGACGGCGGACCTGGCCTCCATGAACGAACAGGTGGACAGCTGGCGGCGGCTGCCGCAGGACGTCGCGCGCGCCTATCTGGAGGACAAGGGGCTGCTGTAACCCGCGACCGGCAGGGACTGCTCCAGCACACGTCAGCCCATGTCAGCCCACGTCCGGAAGGGGCTACGCGTCGGCGACGGAGTCGAACTCGACCTGATCCCGCGCCACGCCCTGCGCGTCCGCGTCCACCGAGCGGCGCAGCGCCTCGTGCAGCTTCGCCGGGGTCAGCACGCCCAGGAAACGCGCCCCGTCCAGGACCGCGACCCAGCCCGCGTCGTGCTGGAGCATCACGCCGAACGCCTGCTTGAGCGGGGCGCCCACTGGCACCCAGGCCCGCATGCGGTGGGCCAGATCGCCCACCTTGCCGCCCTCCCCGGCCAGACTCACCTCGTCGATGCCCACCCAGCCGTGCAGATCGCCTTCCGCGTCCAGGACGACGCCCCAGCGGGCTCCCTCCTCGCGCAGCCGGGCCGCCGCGTGCGCGGCGGGCTCGTCGAGGCGCACCACCGACGGCTGCTCCAGGTCGTCCGGCAGGATCTCGGTGACCGACAGGCGCTTGAGACCCCGGTCGGCGCCCACGAACTCGGCGACGTACGGCGTCGCCGGAGTGCCGAGCACGGCGCCCGGCGTGTCGAACTGCTCGATGCGGCCCTGCCCGTACACCGCGATCCGGTCACCGAGCCTGACCGCCTCCTCGATGTCGTGCGTGACCAGGAGAACCGTCTTGCGGACCGCCGCCTGCATCCGCAGGAACTCGTCCTGCAACTGTTCGCGCACCACCGGGTCGACCGCCCCGAACGGCTCGTCCATCAGGAGCACGGGCGGATCGGCGGCCAGGGCGCGCGCCACGCCGACGCGCTGGCGCTGACCGCCGGACAGCTGCTCGGGGTAGCGGGAGCCGTACATCTTGGGGTCCAGGCCCACCAGGTCGAGCAGCTCGGCCGCCCGCGCCCGTGCCTTCGTCTTTTTCCAGCCGACCAGGGCGGGGACGGTCGCCGTGTTGTCGAGGACCGTCCGGTGCGGGAAGAGCCCCACCTGCTGGATGACATAGCCGATACGGCGGCGCAGACGGACCGGGTCGACGTCCGCGATGTTCTCGCCGTTGACGAAGATGCGGCCCGCGGTCGGCTCGATGAGGCGGTTCACCATCATCATCGTGGTCGTCTTGCCGCATCCGGACGGTCCCACGAGCGTGACCAGTTCCCCCTCGCCGACCTCGAAGGACAGCTCGTCCACGGCCATCGTGCCGTCCGGGTAGCGCTTGCTGACCTGCTCGAACCGGATCATGCCTTCACGCTAACCGCGCCCCTCAGACTCCGCTCACCAGCACCACCTCCAGGGTGCGCGGGCCGTGCACGCCCTCCACCCGGTCCAGTTCGATGTCGCTGGTCGCGGACGGTCCCGAGATCCAGGTCAGCGGACGGTGGGGATCGAGCCGTTCGAGTGCCTGCGGGACGGAAGAGACGACCTGGTCAGGGATCCGTACGACACAGATGTGGTGATCGGGGACGAGCGTGATGCGCCGGCGGCCCTGGTCGGGGCCGCCGTCCAGGACGATCGTGCCGGTCTCGGCCACGGCGACCGCGCAGCCGGTGACGACGCTGTCGACCTCGTCGAGTTCGTGCGGGGTGCTCGCGGCACGGTCCTCGACGCGGGTGGCATCGGCGGCCTTCAGCCAGTGCGGCGGCAGGCCGGGCGGCACCAGCACGGTCCGCGCGTCGCGCGCCGCCAGCAGCCGCCCGAGCAGTCCGGGCAGCTCGTCGTCCGTGCAGCGGTGCACGAGCGCGCGATAGTCGGCGAGGTTCTCCGCGAGCAGGTCGACGGTCTGTTCCGTGCTGCGGTCGCCGTGCTCGCGCAGGTAGTCGCGGGGGACGGCCTCCCTGTCCTTGTCGTCCGGGATGTCGGCAAGCGCCCGCCGGACGCGGCCCAGGATCAGTTCCCTGCTGCTCACTTCGTGCCGCCCTTCTCGCTCTGGCCGCCGTTCGTACGCCGCCACCAGTCGCGGAACGGCTCCGCCGGTACCTTCGGCAGGTCACGCGTCGCGCTCCACGCCCGGCCGGGGCCCGGAAGCGTCCGCGGATGCAGGCGCCGGGTCCCCGACGCGAGGCGCTGCCCGGCCCGCAGCGCCCCCGGCCGGCCGAACGCCCAGCCCGCCGCGCGCATCGCCGCCCGCTCCGCGGCGTGGCCCTTCGCGGGCCGCAGCGTCACCTTCGTGCCGTGCCGCGTCACCTCGCCGCCCTGGACCACGCGCTCCCTCAGGTGGACGAGGACTTCGGGGATGTCGATGGCCACCGGGCACACCTCGTAGCAGGCGCCGCAGAGGGAGGAGGCGTAGGGGAGCGAGGCGTCGATCTCGCTCTGGGTTCCCCGGAGCTGTGGGCTGAGGATCGCGCCGATGGGGCCGGGATAGACCGAGCCGTAGGCGTGGCCGCCGGCGCGTTCGTACACCGGGCAGACGTTGAGGCAGGCCGAGCAGCGGATGCAGCGCAGCGCCTGGCGGCCCACTTCGTCGGCGAGGGTGTCGGTGCGGCCGTTGTCCAGGAGCACGAGGTGGAAGGTGCTCGGGCCGTCCTCCTGCGTGGTGCCGGTCCACATCGACGTGTACGGGTTCATCCGCTCCGCCGTCGAGGAACGCGGGAGCGTCTGGAGGAAGACCTCCAGGTCCTGCCAGGTGGGCAGGATCTTCTCGATGCCGACGACCGAGATGAGCGTCTCGGGGAGCGTCAGGCACATACGGCCGTTGCCCTCCGACTCGACGACCACCAGGGTGCCCGTCTCGGCGACCATGAAGTTCGCCCCGGAGATGCCGACCTTGGCGCGCAGGAACTTCTCCCGCAGGTGCAGCCGGGCGGCCTCGGCGAGTTCGGCGGGGGTGTCGGTGAGACCCTCGGGGGCCGGGCGGCCCCAACTGCCCATCTCCTTCTCGAAGATGTCGCGGATCTCGCCGCGGTTGCGGTGGATGGCGGGGACGAGGATGTGCGAGGGGCGGTCGTTGCCGAGCTGCACGATGAGCTCGGCCAGGTCGGTCTCGTAGGCGTGAATGCCCTCGGCCTCAAGGGCTTCGTTGAGGCCGATCTCCTGCGTGGCCATCGACTTGACCTTGACCACCTCGCTCTCGCCGGTCTCCTTGACCAGCGCGGTCACGATGCGGTTCGCCTCGTCGGCGTCTGCGGCCCAGTGCACGGTGCCGCCCGCCGCCGTGACCGACTCCTCCAGGCGGACCAGATAGTGCTCCAGGTCGCGCAGCGTGCGGTCCTTGATCTGCTTGCCCGCCTCGCGGAGCCGGTCCCAGTCGTCCAGTTCGGCGACGGCACGGGCCCGTTTGTCGCGGATGGTGTGCGTGGCGTGCTTCAGGTTGGCGCGCAGGGTGGTGTCGCGCACCGCTGCGTGCGCGGCCTCGGGGAAGGCCGGCATCCCGACGAACGTGCCGCTCGTGCCGCTCAAGACAGTGTCTCCTCTTCCGTGCTCGCCAGGATCTCCGCGATGTGCACCGGGCGTACGCCGCTCCTGAGGCGGGTCATCGTGCCCCCGATGTGCATCAGGCAGGAGTTGTCCGCGGCGCACAGGGTGTCGGCGCCCGTGGACTCGGCGTTGCGCACTTTGTCCGTGCCCATCGCCGATGAGACATCGGAGTTCTTCATCGCGAAGGTGCCGCCGAAGCCGCAGCACTCGGCCGCGCCCGGCAGCTCGCGCAGTTCCAGTCCCTTGACCGCTCGGAGCAGCCGTGTGGGGCGGTCGCCCAGGCCGAGACTGCGCAGTCCGTGGCAGGTCGGGTGGTACGTCACCGTGTGCGGGTAGTA
Source organism: Streptomyces sp. NPDC059900 (assembly GCF_050270335.1). Taxonomy (NCBI): domain Bacteria; kingdom Bacillati; phylum Actinomycetota; class Actinomycetes; order Kitasatosporales; family Streptomycetaceae; genus Streptomyces; species Streptomyces sp. NPDC059900. The sequence goes on along the minus strand of NZ_JBNNJZ010000315.1, from coordinate 1,433 downwards.
CGCCCCGACGTCGGTCACACCGAGGACGTCCACCAGGAATTCGGTGAGTTCGTACGTCTTGGGGATCACCGGTGCCAGCGTGGTCGCGAGGCTGTCGCCGCGGCCCTCGGAGCGGGCGCGCTCTCCCATGCGCGGATACAGCTCGCGGACCATCGCGCCGCACGAGCCGGACGGCGTCACGATCGCGTCGTACTCGTCCGAGCCGAATACATCGGAGAAGTGGCGGGCGAGCGGCTCCGTCTGGTGGCGGTAACCCGTGTTGTAGTGCGCCTGCCCGCAGCAGGTCTGCGCCATCGGGAAGTCGACCTCAACCCCCAGCCTGGTCAGCAGTTTCACCACCGCACGGCCCGTGTCGGGATAGAGCGTGTCGTTGACACAGGTCAGGAACAGGGCGACACGCATCGCGGGTTCCTCCTCGTCGATCATCGGATGGATGCAGCGTATGCGCTAGGCACGCTCTGCGGGAGTCATGATGCCGGGACGCGTCATGCGGGGTTGTGCCCTGCGGGGACGCGGCGCGCGGCCTCGTCCCACGCGGCCCGGCGTGCCGGATCGCCGGTCGGCTCATAGCGGGCCAGCTGCTGTGTGCGGGCCAGCAGCGCGCGCATCCCATGACGGTCCTGCAAGAGACCGTGCGCCCTCGCCTGTACGAGTACGTTGCCCAGGGCGGCCGCTTCGGCGGGTCCCGCGACGACCGGCAGCCCGCAGGCGTCCGCGGTCAGTTGGCACAGCAGCGCGTTGCGGGCGCCGCCGCCGACGATGTGCACCACGTCCACGGACCGGTCCGCCAGGCGCCGGGCGTCCTCGATGGCCCGGCGGTGGGCCAGGGCCAGCGAGTCGAGGATGCAGCGCGTCGTCTCGGCGGGCGTGCCGGGCACGGGCTGGCCCGTGGCAGCGCAGGCCCGGGCTATCCGCTGCGGCATGTCGCCGGGGGCCAGGAAGGCGGGGTCGGCGGCGTCGACCAGCGAGCGCAGGGCGGGGACGGCGGCCGCCTCGCGGAGCAGCGCCTCCAGACCGGGGGCGCCGGTGCCGGTAGTGCCACCAGAGTCGGCGGCCCAGGTGCGCAGGCACTCCTGGAGCAGCCACAGGCCCATGATGTTGCGGAGGTAGCGGACCGTGCCGTCGATGCCCAGTTCGTTGGTGAAGTTGGCCTCGCGGCTTGCTTCCGTGCGGACGGGAGCGGTCAGCTCCAGGCCCGCAAGGGACCAGGTGCCGGTGCAGATGTAGGCGAAGTTCTCCGTCGTGGCCGGGACCGCGGCGACCGCTGACGCCGTGTCGTGCGAGGCGACCGTCGTCACGGGGGTGGGGGAGGGCAGGCCGGTGTCGTCCAGGATCTGCGGGAGCAGGAGACCCGCGGGGTCGCCCGGCCGGCGCAGGGGAGGGAACAGGCCGAGGTCGATGCCGAGGCGCGAGGCCACTTCCCTGGACCAGTC
>NZ_JBNNJZ010000314.1:0-9666 GCF_050270335.1 Streptomyces sp. NPDC059900 | reverse complement strand
CACATGCACCACATGGCAGGAGGCTGGGCCACTCCGGTCCTGTCGTACGCCATGGCCGTCGTCGGTGCCGCGCTGGGTCTGCGCTGCACCGTGCGCGCGCTGGCAGCCGGGGGGCGGTCCAAGCGGAACTGGCTGATCAGCGCCTCCGTCGCCATCGGCGCCGGCATCTGGACCATGCACTTCATCGCGATGCTCGGCTACACCGCCGAGGGCACCGCGATCCGCTACGACATCCCGCTGACCCTGCTCAGCCTGGTCGTCGCCATCGCCGTCGTCGGCGCGGGCGTCTTCACCGCCGGCTACGGCAACTCCCGGGCACGCTCCATCGTGCTCGGCGGCATCGGCACCGGCCTCGGTGTCGCCGCGATGCACTACATCGGCATGGCCGCCGTCCAGCTCAACGGATCGATCTCGTACGACGCCACGCTCGTCGCGCTCTCCGTCTTCATCGCGATCGCCGCCGCATCCGCCGCCCTGTGGGCCGCGCTGGCCGTGCGCGGGCCGGTCGTCGCGGCCGTCGCCTCGCTCGTGATGGGCCTGGCGGTGAGCAGCATGCACTACACGGGCATGGCCGCCGTCACGGTGGACGTACACGCCGGCACCGCGCCCCTTCAGGGGGCCAGCGCCACCGCCTTCATCCTGCCGCTCGCCGTGGTGCTCGGCTCATTCCTCTTCCTGACCTGCGCCTTCGTCGCGCTGTCCCCCACGGCGCGTGAGCGCGCCGAGAGCGAGGCCGCGGCCCGCCCGCTGCACGAGGTCGAACTGCCGCTCACCTGACCGCAGCCGGGCCACTCAAGCCCGCACCCTCCCTCTCCCCACCGCGGCACGCGCCCCGCCATGCGTCTCAGCGCGCCCCGCGTTCTCCGGGGGGCCGACGCCACCGTGCGCGCCCCCGTACTCCTGCACCGCCAAGGAGCCCCTTCGTCATGCCCGTACGCCCTCTGGTGCCCGAACGCTGGCGCCCCAAATCGATCCGCGCGAAGGTCGTCACCCTGCTGACCGTGCCGGTCCTCTCGCTGATGGCCCTGTGGGGACACGCGGCCGTCACCACCGCCTCGCAGGTCTCGGCCACCGAGCAGCTGCGCCAGATCAACTCGACCCTGGTGCGGCCCGTCGCCCACTTCACCTCCGCGGTGCAGGACGAGCGGGCCGCGGCGCTGAAGTACCAGGCCGCGCCCGGCGGCAGCGCCCGCGACGACTTCGAGTCCGCGCAGGCCCGTACGGACAAGACCGTCACGGCACTGCGCGCGGGCGTCCGCTCCACCAGCACCGACCTGGCGGCCCTGGACGCAGGGCTGCCCGGCCGGGTGCGCTCCCTGCTCGCGAGCGCCGGCTCGCTCGATGAGCGGCGGGAGAGTCCGCGCAGCGCCGCCGCCGTGCTGTCCGACTACGGAAAGGCCGTCGAGCGGGCCTTCGCGGTCCGCTCCGGGGTCGCGGGCGCCGATCAGCCCGACCGCGCATCCGACACCCGGACCGTGCTCGAACTGGCCCGCTCCCGTGAGGCGTTGAGCCGCCAGGATGCCGTGCTGGGTGCCGCGCAGGCCAGCGGGACCATGGCGGGGGCCCAATACCGTACGTTCGTCGGCGACGTCGCCGCGCAGCGTGCCTTCGCCGACGCGGCGGTCTCCGACCTGCGATCCGACGACGCCGCCGCCTACCGCAAGGTGCTCGACTCCCCCGCCGGCAACGGCCTGGCCACCGCCCAGGACGACGTCCTTGCCGCCGGGCCCTCCGGCGCCGCCGGCGCGGTGACCGCCGGGCACTGGCACTCCGTGGCCGATCCCGTCCTGGCCGGGCTCTCCGGCGCCGAGCGAGGCGCCATCGATACGGGCGTCGACGCCGAGCCGTACTCCATGGCGAACCTGGGCAGTTCGGGCCTCGCCGTCCTCCTGGGCCTGCTCGGCGTGATCCTCTCGCTGCTGCTGTCCGTACGCATCGGGCGCGGCCTCGTCGACGACCTGACCGGGCTGCGCAACTCCGCGCTGGAACTCGCCGCCCACCGGCTCCCGGCCGCCATCCGCCGCATCCACGGCGGCGACGGCCTCGATCTGGAGAAGGAGGCGCCGCTCTCGAAGGAGCCGGTCCGCGACGAGGTCGGCCAGGTCGGCGCGGCGCTGACCACAGTGCAGCGTGCTGCGCTGCGCGCAGTCGAGGGCCGCGCCGCCGTCCTGACGGGCGTTTCAGGCGTGTACGTCAGCCTCGCCCGCCGCAGCCAACTCCTTCTGCACCGGCAGCTGGAACTCCTGGACACCATGGAGCGCCGCACCGAGAACCCCACCGACCTGGAAGACCTTTTCCGCCTGGACCACCTGACGACGCGGATGCGCCGCCACGCCGAGTCCCTGCTGATCCTCTCCGGCTCCGCGCCCGGCCGCGCCTGGCGCAACCCGGTCCCGCTGATCGACGCCGTGCGCGCGGGCATCGCCGAGACCGCGGACATCGAGCGCGTCCAGCTTCATGACATCCCCGACCTGCGGCTGTCCGGCTCGGCGGTCGCCGACCTCATCCACCTGGTCGCCGAACTCACCGAGAACGCCGCTTCCTACTCGCCGCCGCACACCCCTGTGGTGGTACGCGCCGAGGAGGTCGGGGCGGGCGCGGTCCTGGAGATAGAGGACCGCGGGCTCGGCATGGGCGACGCGGCACTGGCCGCCGCCAACGAGAAGATCCAGGCCGCGGACGTGGACCTGCTCGACTCGCGCCAGCTGGGCCTGTTCGTGGTCAACCGCCTCGCCGAGCGCCAGCACGTCGACGTGACCCTGCGCCGCTCGGTCTACGGCGGCATCACCGCCGTCGTCTTCCTCCCCCAGCAGCTCCTGCAAGCCCCGCACCCGGGCCTGCGGTCCCGGCCCGATCCCGAGCCGCCCCGGGCAGTGGAGCCCGGCCCGGCACCGGCCCCTGCCCCGGCCCCTGAGGCGGCCGTCGGGCGCATCCCCGCCCAGCGGCAGCACGGCCGCCAACCGGCTGCCGCGCCCGAAACGGAGCGCCGTCTCCCGTACGGTGACCCGGCGCCCCGCCAACTCCCCGGCCGCGCCCGGCACGCCCTGCCCCGGCAGCCGGAGACCCCGACCGCCGCACCCCGGCAACCGCAGACCCCGCCCGCTCCCGACGCGCGGTCCACCGGCGCACCGGACGTACCGGACGCGGAGGACGGACTGCCGCGCCGGGTGCGCCAGGCCAGCCTCGCGCCCGAACTGCGCACCGACGAGGACGCGGGCACGGCCCCGCCGCCCGCCCCGGGCCCGGCCGTCCGCTCCCCGGAAGCCGCCCGCGCCACCATGGCGTCGCTGCGCTCGGGCCGGCGCCGCGCCTCGGCCGCCCGCGACGAACCGGCGGGCCCCGCCACCCCGGGCCCCTCGCCCCACGACCCCGCAGCGAACGACGAAGGGCTTACCGACCGATGACGCCGACCTACTCCGTCACTTCCGTGGGCGAGCAGAGCAACGACCACGGCGCGGGTGGCATCGACTGGCTCCTCGACGACCTCGTCGACCGTGTCGCGGAGGTGCGCTACGCGGTGATGCTGTCCACCGACGGCCTGTGCGTCGGCGCCTCGCACGGCATGGGCCGCGACGAGTCCGAGCGCTTCGCCGCCATCGCCTCCGGCTTCCACTCCCTCGCCAAGGGGGCGGGCCGGCACTTCGACGCGGGCGGCGTCGTCCAGACCATGATCGAGTTGCAGGGCGGCTTCCTCTTCGTGATCGCCGCGGGCGACGGCTCGTGCATCGCCGTGTTCACCGACGGGCACGCCGACATCGGCCTGGTGGCCTACGAGATGGCCCTGCTGGTCGACCGGGTGCACGAACACCTGGCCGTGCCCGTCCGGAGCCATGACGCGCCGGCGCCGGACGGTGATGCCTCATGACCGACCGGCCCCCCAACCGCCAACGGGGCGGCGACGGCGACGGTTTCGCCGAAGCCTGGGCCGACCGCTACGACGACGAGGCCGGTCCCCTGGTCCGGCTCTACGCCATGACGGCCGGTCGCGCCCGCACGGACAACGGCGCGGAGCGCGTCGACCTGATGGCGATCGTCCGGCCCACCGCCACCACCCCGCGCGGCCCGCTCCCGCCCGAGCAGCGCGCGCTGCTGGCCCAGTGTGCCCAAGGTCCGCGCCCTGTCGCGGACCTCGCGTCCGACTCGGGCCTGCCGCTGGGCGTCGTACGGGTCCTGCTCGGCGACCTCACGGCGCAGGGCCTGATCGACATCACGCCGCCCGAGTCCACCGCCGCCGGGACAGAACGTCCTGCCGCCCACCTCCTGCGAGAAGTGATCAATGGCCTCCGTGCACTCTGACCGGCAACACCCCACGCGGCATCCGGCGCCCGCCGACTTCACCGCCCTCAAGCTCCTGATCGCCGGCGGCTTCGGCGTCGGGAAGACCACGCTGGTGGAGTCGGTCAGCGAGATCCGCCCTCTGCGCACCGAGGAACCCCTCACCGAGGCCTCGCGCCCGGTCGACAGCCTGGAGGGAGTGTCCACCAAGACCACGACCACGGTCGCCATGGACTTCGGCCGCATCTCCCTGCGCGACAACCTCGCCCTGTACCTGTTCGGCACGCCCGGCCAGGACCGGTTCTGGTTCGTGTGGGACGAGTTGGCCACCGGCTGCCTCGGCGCGGTCGTCCTCGCCGACACCCGCCGCCTCGCGGACTGCTTCCCCGCCGTGGACTATTTCGAGAGCCGCAACATCCCCTTCATCGTCGCCGTGAACTGCTTCGACGGGATCCGCAGCCACACCCCGGACGCGGTGTCCCGCGCACTGGACCTCAACGCGGACACCCCGGTCCTGCTCTGCGACGTACGCGACCGGGAATCCGGCAAGGACGTCCTGATCTCCCTGGTCGAACACGTCCTGAGCCGGGAACTGGTCACCGGCTGACGCGCCGGGCGCGGGGCCGCGCAGCCCCGGCGGCTACGCCAGGACGGGAAGCGAGGTGAGGCCGCGCACAAGTCGGGTGCGGCGCCAGAGCAGTTGGTCCGCCGGCACGGCCAGCCGGATGCCGGGGAATCGGGTGAGCACCGCTCGCAGGGCGATCTCCAGTTCGGCCCTGGCGAGGGGCGCGCCGACACAGCGGTGGATGCCATGGCCGAAGCTCAGGTGCGCGGCAGCGTCACGGTCCAGGTCGAGCAGGTCGGGCGCCGGGAAGCGCGCCGGGTCCCGGTTGGCTGCACCCAGAGCAATCGACACCGGGGCCCCGGCCGGGATATCGGTGCCGCCCAGCGTGATGGCTTGGGTGGTGAAGCGGAAGGTCGCCGTACTGACCGGGGAGTCGAACCGCAGCAGTTCGTCCAGCGCGGAGGGCACGGAGTCCGGATCCGCGCGAAGACGTTCCCGTTCGGCCGGGTGCTGGAGCAGCGTCAGGACGGCGTTTCCCAGGGCGTTGGTCGTGGTCTCGTGTCCGGCCACGAGCAACAGCACGGCCAGGGAGACCAGTTCGTCCTCGCTCAGGTGATCGTCTCCGTCGCGGGCCGAGATGAGTCGGTCGAGGAGGGTGCTTCCGGGGTTCCGGCGCTTGGCGGCGATGAGGCTCGTCATGTAGTCGGCCAGCGCATGTGAGGCCGCGTCGATGACGTCCGGCTCTCCCGCCGCGAACAGCTCTGCGGACCAGCGCCGGACGTCGGAGCGGTCGGTCTGCGGGACTCCGAGCAGTTCGCAGATCACGATGACCGGCAGCGGGACCGCCAGGCCGGCCACCAGGTCGAACCGCTCGCCGACGGGCCACTGGTGCAGCAGGTCGTCGGTGACGCGGGCGATGAAGGGACGAAGTTCCCTGACGGCCCCGGTCGTGAATGCCCTGGTCACCAGCTTGCGCAGCCGGGTGTGCTGGGGCGGATCGCTGGCCAGCATGCTCTGGGCGACCGCCGGGTGCAAGCGGCGCCGGGATCCCTTTCCCGCGAAGAAAGCGCCCGTGTTCTTCGAGAGCCGGGCGTCGTTGAGGGCTTCTCTGGCTTCGGCGTGACCGGTGACCAGATAGCCGGGGCTCCCGCCTGCGCCGGAGGGTACCGGCTGCACCGGGCATGCGGATCGCCCTGGCGCGGAGACAGGATTACTGCTCTGCGGGAAGCGGGGATCCTGAGTCGGGTCGGTCATGCTCTCGGGCTCCAACTGGTTCCGGCCGGCCGCTGTCGGCGACCGGCCGGACACGTGGGCGTAGCGTCACCGTAGTGCATGGCTGTCCCGCTCCTGGCTTCCCGAGGTCGGCCGGCTCCCGTCCGGCTCAGCCGCACCCGCCGAGGTTGGCGAAGTCCTTGAACGCCTTCTTGGTCTGCGGTCCGGCGATGCCGTCGACCGGGACGCCGAGGAACCGCTGCAGTGCCTTGATCGTGTCGGGTCCGACGATGCCGTCGACCCTGCCCGCCTCGAGCTGCCAGGCGTTGAAGGCCTTCTGCGCGGCCCTCCAACTGCTGGTGCCCAGTTTCCCGTCGATGGTGCCGGGATCGAATCCCTGGTCGTCCAGGAAGCACTGCCACTGCTGCGCCTGCCAGGTGCTCAGCCCCAGGTTGTTCACCGCGAGCACGGACACCTCCTGCGTGGCTGCCGCGGTCCTCGCTCCCGGTTGGGGCGCCGCGAGGCTCGCTCCCGCGCCCGCAAGGCTCCCGGTGGCGATTCCGATGACGGCAGTGGCGCTGACGAGCGTCCTCATCAAGGCTGATCGCATGGTCTTCTTCCCCCTGTCGGTTGCCCCAGTAGCCCCTTGGCGCCCCTGAGTCCGGTCAGCAACCTAATGTGCTGGTCGGCGGCGATCGTCAACCGACGGTGGGACCCGGCGTCAACTCTCGCGGTACCGCGAGAGTCGGACATCACCGACGACGACGGGTCAGACCAGCAGGCCGACGGCGGTCGCCAGCATCACCACCGCCGTTGCACCGTGGACGCCGTACGCAGTGGCCTTGAGGCCCCCGCTGCGCAACACGACCATGGCGTCTCCGGCGGGCACCGCGGCGAGCACCAGCACATACCAACCCAGCAGCGACGTCGTCGCGGCGAGCATCAGCACGAAGACGAAGACTCCGGACGCGATCTCGCGTAAGCCCTTCACGCGCAGCCAGGGTTGGAAGCCGGGGTCGTCGGCCGGTGTGTCGGGAATGCCGAAACCGGCGGCGACCTGCGGCTTGGCGAAGGGCTGCCCGCCCATGAAGATGAGGGCCGCGCCGAGCAGTCCGGCGAGAACAGTGGCAATGGTGGTGAGCATCGGATGTCCTGTCCGTTCCGTTGAGGAGATCGTTTGAGGGGATCGTTTCGGCCGGGGTCCGGGACCCTCTCGGTCACAGCCAGGGGCGGCGCGAGATGGCGCCGCACCGTCAGGGCACCAGAACGATCCGGCCGCGGATACCGCCCTTCGCCATGGCCTCGTAGGCACCGGCTGCTTCGTCCAGCGGCGTGACGGCGTGGACCCGGGCCGGGAGTTCGCCCGTCGCCACCCGTGCGAGCAGGGGGGCGAGCAGCCTCCCGTCGGGGTGGGCGAACAGGACCTCGACGGTGATGCCGCGCTCCTCGGGAAGCCGCGAAGCCGGTTGCACGCCGACGAAACGGCCGCCGTCGCGCACCGCCCGCAGGGCGTTCTCCTGGAGGGCTCCGGCGTCGGCAACGGCATCCCAGCCCTGCCCGGACTCGGTGGTGAAGTCGATGCCAAGGCCCCGGACGAACGGCTCGTCGGCCGCTCGGGCCATCCCGGTCACCTGCCAGCCGCGGTCCCGGGCCAGTACGGCGACGTATGCGCCCACCGCACCGGCGGCGCCGGTCACCAGCAGGCGCCGGGCCTTGTCCGACGCCTCCCCCAGGAGGTCGACGAGCTGGGCTGCGGCGGTCGCGTTGAGCGGCACCGCCGCGGCCTCGACCAGGTCCAGGCCGTCCGGTACGACGGCGACATTCGCGGCGGGGACGAGGAGGTGCTCGGCATGCGATCCCTGGTCGCGGTCGAACCCGTCGATGAACCCGGCAACACGGGTGCCGACCGGCAGCTCGACGCCGGGCCCTGCGGCATCAATCGTGCCGGCGAAGTCCCAGCCGAGTCCGGTGTAGTCGGGCTGGTGGACCATTCCGAGCTGGTGGAAGATCCCCCCGGCCACGCCCATGTCGACTGGGTTGATCGCTGCGGCGGCAACTTTCACGCGGACCTGCGCCGGAGCCGGCTCCGCCACCGGGACTTCGACGATCTCGATGGACTGCGGCCCGGACGGTTCGCGGACCACGGCTCGCCGGGAGGTCACCTGGGTGGTCGTCGTCATCTCGTTCATCGTCATCTGCTCCTTCGGGGAAGCCTCGTGAGGTGGTCTTGCCTTCGCTGTGGTGCAGCACCAGCATGGGGTCACCTGCTTTCCATTGGTAAGTAGGCACCTTGAAGTGCGTAAGTCACCGACCGGAAGAGATGAGCTATGCCGACCAGCAGCGCCTCCCAGCGGCGGGCCGTGGCCAAAGCGCAGTACGACGCATTCCTCGCGGCATGTCCCAGCCGCCAACTCCTGGAGCGGATCTCCGACAAGTGGGTCGCCCTGGTGCTGGCCGCCCTGGGCGGAGACGGCCCGCGTCCCGGGGTGCCCTCCGCCGGCGAACCGCAGCCCATGCGCTTCTCCGAGCTGTCACGCCGCATCTCGGGCGTGAGCCAGAAGATGCTGACGCAGACGCTGCGCTCACTCGAGCGCGACGGGATGGTGACCAGGACCGTGACGCCCACGGTGCCCGTCACCGTCACTTACGAATTGACCGACCTCGGCCGCTCGCTCCAGGGAGTCATGCGGGGAATCAAGGACTGGGCCGAGGGCCACATGACGGAGGTTCTCACCCATCGCGACGGCTACGACCACCGGCAGCGCGACGCCGCCGAATGATCCGAAGGGCAGTCGGGCACGCTGCCGCCTCAGGGACCGCGACGGCCGTTCCTTCCGGGTGCCACGGACGAGTCCGGCGCGGGGTACAGGTGCAACAGGCTCTGCGCCGTCCGGCACAGGACCAGCAGGTCATGCAGGAAATGCCCCATGGCTTCGACGGCCTCCGCGTCGGTGGAGCCTTCCGGCAGCCGCCAGGGATTGCGCCCGTCCTCGTCCAAGAGCCGTCTCGCCGCCAGCTGACCCAGGTTGGCCGGAGACCGCGTCAGCCACGGCAGGGCGAACTCATGGGCTCGCGGGCGCGTTTCCTCGCTGAGGACCCTCCACTGGGTCTCGACCCGCACGTGCCAGGTCTCGATCCTCTTCCACTGCCAGCGATCGCACGAGAGGTCCTGGAACGAGACCGGCTCCCTGTACGCCTGTGACGGCGCGGGCCCGAGCTCCAGCAGGTCGTTGAACAGGCGGAAGAAGTCGGCGGCGGCTGATCCGTCGGCGTCGTCCAGCTGGCGAAGCCGGCGTACGGATGTGTTCAAGTTCTGCGCCCGTGCGAGCAGTTCCGCGGTGTCGGGGACGTCGAAGACTCTGGTCAGAGCCACCTGGAACTCGTGGGTCTCACGGCGCGCATGCTCCTCCGTCCGCTGCCTCTGGCGGGCATCGGCCAGGGCGTCGCCGAGGTGGCTGAGCACGAGCAGCGCGGTGGGGACACCGAAGCACAGCGAGGTGAAGCTGGACACGAGGTTGCCGAGGAACCCGTGGTCCTCCCACCACCCGGTGCGGTCGAGCCACAGGCCCATGCCGGCGAGAGCCGCGCCGACGATGAGCAGGACGACGCTGAAG
>NZ_JBNNJZ010000313.1:0-9731 GCF_050270335.1 Streptomyces sp. NPDC059900 | reverse complement strand
TGAACCGCCCCCCCCCTATTTCAACACCTATGTACGCGTCGGCTGCTTTTTTTTTTTATACGCCCACGCTGTAAACCCCGGTCACCCACCCGCAGGTGGGACCCCGGCCGGGCCCGGTTCACCCCCCGACACCACAGGTCCGCCCCTACCCCCGCTCGCGACGACGAGCCTCCCGCCCGGACAGCGCCGACCCCCACACCGTCGTCGTCGCACCAGCTATCTCCCCGCCGTCGAGGACCAGTTCCTGGCCGGTGAGGAAGGACGCCTCGTCGGACGCCAGGTAGAAGAACGCCGATGCGATCTCCTCCGGGGCCGCGTGGCGGCCCGCCGGGATACGGGCGTTGGTCTCGGCGAACATCTCGTCCGTGTACTCGGCCATCTGCATCGGCGTGAGGACCGCGCCGGGGCTCACGCACGCCGCCCGGACCAGCGGGCTCAGTTCCATCGCGAACGTCTGCGTGAGCGAGACGATGCCCGCCTTGGTGGCGTTGTAGTCGGCGTAACGGGGGTAGCCGCGGCGGCCGTTGACCGACGCCGTCGCCAGGAGTACGCCGCCTTGCTCCTGCTCCGCCATGATGCGCGCGGCGCCGCGCCACAGGCCCAGGACGCCGAGCAGATTGACGTCGACGACCCGGCGGGCCTCTGCCTCCGTGATGTCCAGGACTCCGTGCCGGACACTGATGCCCGCGTTGGCGATGACGACGTCGATGGCGCCCCGCGCATCCCGTACGCGGGCCAGGGCGGCGTCCACGGCCGACCAGTCCGCGGTGTCGGCACGTATCCACTCGACGCCGCTCACCGGGGTATCGGGCGGGCGGACATCCAGGTTCGTCACCCGGTCGCCCGCCCGGGCGAAGCGTTCCGCGGTGGCCGCTCCGATGCCGCTGGACGCGCCTGAGATCACGACTGTACGCATGGTTCCGTTCCCCTCTGGGTTGGTGTTCGGCCTCAGTACAGGACGCGCGCGCTGTCCGGCTTGATGCTGGCGACGGACTTGCGCAGGTCGCGGCTGACGATCATCCGCTTGAGCCAGCGGTCCGAACCGTCGAGCCGGGCGCGGAAGGCCCGCCTGCCGTGCACGGCCACGTAGTTGTCGACGACGGCGAGGCTGCCCTGCCCGACCACCACGTTCTGCTGCACCCGCTCCAGCTCCGCCATCAACGCGTCCAGCGCCCGCTGGGCCGCCGTATCGCCGCCCACGCACTCCATGAACGGGTAGTCGATGCGCAGGTAGGGCCGCTCGTGCTCCCCCGAGATCACCGGCACCGCGGGCGGCGCCGCCTGGAACTGGACCATCCTGGCCAGGGCCGGATGGTCCGGGCACCGCGCCTGGAGCTGGCGGATGTGCTCGTCGTCGGGGCGTATCAAAAAGCGGGGCGAGCGCAGGACATCGATGTCGCGCTCGCTGAGGCGCACGTCCCGCACCGACGCCACGATGGTCGGCACCCGGTCGTGGTTGCGGACCCCGAACAGCAGGAGGTAGTCGCAGCGGCCCGGGTGGAAGCCGTCCTCCGTGTGGAACTCGAGGAGGCATTCACTGCTGTGGCCGTTCTGCCGCAGCTCGTCACCCTTGATCGGCAGCAGGTTCTGCACCATGCGGCCGAGCTGGAGCGTGGAGAAGGTGTACGGGTCGCCCAGCGCGCTGCCGCACATGGCGAGGAAGAACTCCTGCTCCAGGGTGGCGGAGTTGGGGTCGATGCCGTCCCAGTGGCCGGGGGTCGGCCCCACCGCCGCGTCGTCCACCGGGAAGCCGTGCACGACCAGGGCGGCGGACGGCTCCGTGCGGCGGAAGTGCTCGAGGAACTTCCGCAGCCCCTCGGGAAGGCCCAGGCCCGCGTCCCAGTGACGGTCGTAGAAGGCCGGGTCGGCGGGCCCTGGCGCGTCCGGCCCGGTGCGGGCCAGATGCTCCTTGACGTGGGCGTGGATCTGGTCGGCTTCCGTCGGGGAGAGTTCGTACTCGACGGGGAACGCGTGGCTCATGGTCTTACCTGCCGTTCTCGATGCTCGATGGCGGGCGCCGCTCGATGGCGACGGGTGACACCGCGGGGGAGGGGGACGGACGCGGAGCTGCCAGGGCCACGGCGGCACACACCAGGCAGAGCAGTCCGCAGAAGCGGAAGACGTACGGGGTGCCGCCGGCGGCGATCAGCACACCGGCCACGGCCGTGCCCAGGCCGCTGCCCAGAGCGTCGGCGAGGCCGAGCACACCGAAGGCCCGTGGGGTGCCGAGCTGCCCCGCGCGTACGGCGACGTGGGCGACTTGGGCGGAGATCAGCGGTAGCACCACCGCGAGCAGCGCACCCTCGACGAGGGAGAGCGCCACCGCCGGGGCGACGGCGCCCAGGTGCGGGTAGAGCAGTGCGCAGCCGCCGATCAGGAGCACCGCGCCGTGCAGCAGGGCGGTGCGCGGCACGTGCGGGAGGAGCCTGCCGACGCGGGGGGAGAGCAGCAGGCTGGGGAGGGCGATGGCCGCCGCGGACCAGGCGACCACGGTGTCGGGGGCGCCCAGGTCCCGCAGATAGACGCTCCAGGCGACGGCGTAGCCGCCGTACAGTCCGGTGACGCCGAACAGCAGTACGGCGTACGGCCAGACGCGGCCCGCCACACCGTGCGGCGCATCGCGTGGCACACCCCGGGGCGGCCGCCCGGCCTGGGTCTTGCCGACCTGGGCGACGGTCCGCGCACCGGTTGGACCGTGCGCCGCGCGGGCGAGGACCAGGGCCGCGCCGAGCGTCGCCGCCGTCGCGGGCCAGGCCGCCAGGGCGGTACCGGCCGAGACCACCGCGCCGGTGCACAGCGGTCCGGCGAACGCCCCCGCCATCTGCGCGGCGGTGAGCGCGCCGAAGGCGTTTTCACCGCGGTCCGTACGGTCCGATGCCGTGTCGGCCACCAGGGTCCGCAGCCCGGTGGTGACGGCGGCGCTGCCCGCCATCACCAGGAGGTCGGCCACGGCGAAGCTCCACCAGGCGCCGACGACACCGAACGCGGCGCAGCCCGCGGCCTGGAGGAGCAGCCCGATCCGGGCGGTGCGCGCCGCCGCGAGCCGGTGGCCGAAGCGGGCCAGGAGCAGCTGGGTGGCGCCGCTGCCCACCGCGGCTGCCGTCAGCACCACGCCGACGCGTTCGGTGGCCACCCCGCGGTCCAGGAGGATGAGTACCTCGACGGAGAACAGGCCGAGCTGCGCGAAGCGGGCGAGGAACGCGGTGGCGAGGACGGCGTCCTGCGGTCTCACCGGGAGTCCATGGCGGCGATCAGACTCTTGGGGCGCAGGTCGGTCCAGTGCTCCTCGACGTGGGCGAGGCACGCCGCACGGCTGGCGCCGGACAGGATGACCTCCCAGCCCGCGGGTACCTCGGCGAAGGCGGGCCACAGGGAGTGCTGGCCCTCGGTGTTGACGAGGACGAGGTAGGAGGCGTCGGGGTTCTCGAAGGGGCTGTTCATGGGGCTTCCCGTCGTGAGGGCTTGAGGGGAGTGGCGGGTGGTCAGGCGAGGCGGCGGGCGAGGGCGCGGGGGGTGCGTGCGTCCAGGAGGGTGCGCAGCGGGAGCCCGGAGTCCCCGGTCAGGGCGCGCAGCCGGCCGGTCAGCCGCAGGGCGCGCAGGGAGTCGCCGCCGCGGGCGAAGAAGTCGTCGGACGGTGCGACCCGTTCGACGTCGAGGGCCTGCGCGAAGAGCGCGCACAGCGCCTCCTCGGTGAGCGGGCCGTCCGGGCCGTCCGGGCCGTCCAGGGCGGGAGGCGCGGCGGGCCGCCCGGTGCCGGCGATGTCCCGCAGCGCGGTGCGCAGCAGCGTCATGGCCCGCTCGGCGGTGCGCCGGTCGACCGCGTCGGGCCGGTGGGTGAGCTGGAGGTAGAGACGGTCGCCGGGGACCCCCATGAGGTTGAGGGGGTAGTGGTACGCGTCCCGGCCCCGCAGGCCCTTCAGGCGCAGCCCGCCCGCCGGGACGTCGGAGCCTGCGTCGGAGTCGGCGTCGGCCGACGGATAGTTCTCGAACACGACGGACGTGTCGAACAACGGGGCCCCGCCCGCGAGCCGCTGGATGGCGGCCAGACCCAGGTGATGGTGCTCGCCGAGCGCGGTCTGCTCGTCCTGGAGGCGAACCAGCGCGTCACCGAACGCCTCCGGACCGCCGACCCGTACCCGGACCGGCACCGTCTCGATGAACAGACCCACCGCGTCCCCGGCGCCCGGCAGTTCGGGCGGCCGGACCGACACGACCGCGCCGAAGACGACGTCGCGCCGGCCGGTGAGGGCGGCGAGGGCGTGCGCCCAGGCGCCCTGCACGACGGTGTTGAGCGTGAGGTCCCGCTCGCGGGCGAAGGCAGTCAGCGCCTGGGTCTCCGCCTCCGTCAGTTCCGCGTTCACCCGCTGCGGCAGCACGGAAACGGCGGGCGCGGCGCCAGGAGCGACCAGCGTGGGCGCGGCAAGCCCGTCGAGCGCGTCCCGCCATGCCTTCTCGGCCGCCCCGCGGTCCTGCCCGGCCCGCCAGGCGAGGTGTTCGCGCAACGCGGGCCCGGGACGCGGCCCGGGCAAGGCGTCACCACTACCGTCTGCCAACTGGCCGTAATGAGCGAGGAGTTCGCGCAGCACGACGGGGACCGACCACCCGTCCAACACGATGTGATGGACCGTCACGACCAGCGTGGCGGCGTCCCCGCCCTCCCGGACCAGGGCGAATCGCACCAGTGGCGGCGCCGTCAGGTCGAACCGCCGGGCACGGTCGGCGGCCAGGATCTCCTCGCGGCGCGCATCGCGTTCGGCGGGAGCGCACGCACTCAAGTCGTGCACCTCCCAGGCCGCTTCGGCGCCGGACACGATCAGTTGGGCGGGCGTGCCGGAGTCGAGCAGGGTGAAGGCGGTGCGCAGCGCGGCGTGCCGGTCGACCAGCGCCCGGCAGGCGGTGCGCAACGCGGCCTCGTCGAGGGGCCCGGCCAGATCGAGGGTGAGCTGGACGTGGTAGGCGTCGGGCAGGGCCGCGTCGTACAGGGCGTGGAAGTACAGGCCTTCCTGGAGCGGGGTCAGCGGCAGGATGTCCTCGACGCCCGCCCCCGTACCGGCCCGCGTTCCTGCCTCCGTACCTGCCCGTCTGCGACCGTCTTCGAGACTCTCCAGTTCGGCCTGCGGCACCCGCTCGCCCGTGAGTTCCGTCAGCGCCAGATCCGACGAGGTCAGGCCGCCCGCACCGGGCCGCCGGGCATGCGTGACCAGGGCGCGCAGCACGTCCGCCCAGCTGTCGGCGAGGTCGCGCACGTCCGCCTCGTCGAGCAGAGCACCGGGCCAGGACCATCCCGCGGTCAGCCGGGGCCCGTCGGGGCGGTCCTCCGTGACGGCGTTGACGTCCAGGGCGTGCGGCAGCGGCATGTCCGCGTCCGCGACGGCGTCCACGGCGTACGCCTCGTCGGTCTGCTCCCAGTCCCCGGCGTGGCCGGTGGCCGTCCGGCCCAGGTAGTTGAAGCCGATCTGCGGTCCCGGCCGGGCGGCGAGCACGGGGGCGGTGTCGGGGTTGAGGTGGCGCAGCAGGCCGTAGCCGATGCCCCGGTCCGGGATCGCGCGCAGCTGCTCCTTGACGGCCTTCAGGGCTTGTCCGAGCGCCGGTCCCGCGCCGAGGACCTGCGTCCAGTCGGTGACGGCCGGGTCCAGGCGGACCGGCTGGAGGCTGGTGAACCAGCCGACGGTCCGGGTCAGATCGAGGTCGCCGCCGAGGTCGTGGCGGCCGTGGCCCTCCAGGTCCACGAGCACACCGCCGTCGTACGCCGCCCTCCCGCGCCGCCGGGTGACGGCGAGGGCGAGTGCGGTGAGCAGGACGTCGTCCACTCCGGCGTGGAAGGCCTGCGGCACGTCGGTCAGCAGGGCTTCGGTGTCGGCGGCGGACAGTGTGACGGTGACCTCGCGGCGGGTGGCGTACGTGTCGCGCGCCGGGTCCAGGGGGCGGTGGCCGATGGTGGGCTCGTCCGTGGCCAGGATGTCCTGCCAGAAGGCCAGTTCAGTCGTACGGGCCGGGTCGGTGGCGGCTTCGGACGCGCGCCGGGCGAAGGTGCGCAGTGAGGTGGGGACCGGGTCGAGTACGGCGGTGCGGCCTTCGTGCGCGGCGGTCCAGGCGGCGGCCAGGTCGGGCAGGAGGATGCGCCAGGACACTCCGTCGACGGCAAGGTGGTGGATCATCAGGAGCAGCCGTCCGTCCCCGCCCGCCGGGTCCGTCAGGTGGACGGCCTTGACGACGTGTCCGGCGCGCGGGTCGAGGGCGCGCTGCGCGGCGCGCGCCTCGGCGGCGACCGCATCCGTCAGGGGTCGATCGGTCGGTGCCACCGCGTGGACCAGGCAGTCGGCGGCACGCACGGTGCCGGGTGCGGCGACATCGAGCCGCCAGCCCGAGGCGTCGTCGGCGGCCAGGCTCAGGCGCAGGGCGTCGTGGTGGTCGAGCAGCGTCTGGAGGGCCCGCGTCAGCTCCTCGGTGGTGGCGCCTGCCGGGGTGCGGACGAGGACGGACTGGTTGAACCCGTCGACGGGACCGCCCTGTTCGAGCAGCCATCGCGTGATCGGCCCGGGCGGCACGGTGCCGGTCCCGGCGTCCGACGGCTCGGCGGGCACGGCTGCCGCGGCCGGTGCGGCGACCAGGGCGAGCCGGGCCGGGGTGCGGTGCTTGAAGACGTCGCGGGGGGTGAGGCCGAGGCCCGCCTTGCGGGCGGCGGCGACGAGCTGGATGGAGAGGATCGAGTCGCCGCCCAGGGCGAAGAAGCCGTCCTCGGGGCCGACGCCCTCGACGCCGAGCACCTGCGAGAACAGCGCGCACAGCTGCTCCTCCAGGGCTCCGGCTGCGGGCCGCCCGCCGCCGGATGCGCTGAACACCGGGGCGGGCAGCGCCCGTCGGTCCAGCTTTCCGCTGAGGGACAGCGGCAGGCGGTCCAGGCGGACGAAGGCGCTGGGCACCATGTGCTCGGGCAGGGTGGCCGCGCAGTGCGCGCGCAGC
Source organism: Streptomyces sp. NPDC059900 (assembly GCF_050270335.1). Taxonomy (NCBI): domain Bacteria; kingdom Bacillati; phylum Actinomycetota; class Actinomycetes; order Kitasatosporales; family Streptomycetaceae; genus Streptomyces; species Streptomyces sp. NPDC059900. The sequence goes on along the minus strand of NZ_JBNNJZ010000313.1, from coordinate 2,768 downwards.
ACGTCCTCGTCGCACACGCCGCCCGCCGGGACATCGCCCGACGGGGCGCGGCTCGCCGGGACGACGTACGCCACCAGGCGCGGCGCGCCAGGCGTGTCCTCGCGCACCACGACCGCCGACTGCTCGACGTGCGGGTGCAGGTCCAGGCGGGCGGCGATCTCGCCGAGTTCGATCCGGAAGCCCTTCAGCTTGACCTGGTCGTCGGCGCGGCCGAGGAAGACGAGGGCGCCGTCGGGGGTGCGGTGCACCAGGTCACCGGTGCGGTACATGCGGCCGCCGGGCGGCCCTGACGGGTCGGCGACGAAGCGCTCGGCGGTGAGCGGCGTCCGGCCGAGGTATCCGTGGGCGAGCTGGACCCCGGCGAGGTACAACTCCCCGGTCGCGCCGGCGGGCACGGGCCGTAGCCCGGCGTCCAGGACGCGGACGCGGGTGTTGTCGACGGGGTGGCCGATGGGCACGGTGGGGCCGCTCTCGTCGCCGCGGCTGCGCCAGTGGGTGACGTCCACGGATGCCTCGGTGGGCCCGTAGAGGTTGTGCAGGCCGGTGCCCGCGGCGTCGAACAGGGTGTGGAAGCGCCCGGCTAGTGCGGTGGGCAGCGCCTCGCCGCTGCAGATCACGCGGCGCAGCGGGGTGTTGTCGGCGGCGCCCGGGGCCCGCAGGAACGTCTCCAGCATCGACGGCACGAAGTGGACGGTGGTGACGTGCTCGGCCCGGATCAGTCGGACGAGCTGGTCGGGGTCCTTGTGGGCGTCGGGGGGTGCGATGACGAGGGTGGCGCCGGCCAGGAGCGGCCAGAACAGCTCCCACACGGAGACGTCGAAACTGGTCGGCGTCTTGTGCAGGACCCGTTCCTCGGCGTCGAGCCGGTAGACGGACTGCATCCACAGCAGCCGGTTGACGATGCCGCGGTGCGGGACGACGACGCCCTTGGGGCGGCCGGTGGAGCCCGAGGTGTAGATGAGGTAGGCGGGCGAGTCGGGCAGGGCCTCGGGCAGCGGGGCGGCCTCGTCGGCGGTGTGTTCGCGTGCGAGGAGGGTGCGGTAGGTGTCGGGGGTGAGGGTGAGGGCGGGCGCGGCGTCGTCGAGCATGTACCGTCGGCGGTCCTCGGGATAGGCGGGGTCGATCGGCAGATAGGCGGCGCCCGCCTTGTGCACCGCGTAGAGGGTGACGAGCAGTTCGAGCGAGCGGGGCAGGGCGACCGCGACGACGGCGCCGGGGCGGACCCCCTCGGCGCGCAGGGCCCGGGCGAGCCGCGTGGCGCGCGAGTCCATTTCGGCGTACGTCAGTTGCTCGCCCTCGAAGACGAGCGCGGTGGCGTCCGGGGTGCGGCGGGCCTGTGCGGCGAACAGCGCGGGCAGCGTCGTCGCGGGATGGTCGACGGCCGGTCCCTCCTCCAGGGTCCGCAGGGCGGCCCGCTCCTCCGCGTCCAGGAAGGGGATACGGCCGACGGGCAGCCCGGGAGTGTCGACGCACGCGGCGAGCAGGCGGTGCAGCAGGGTCGCGAGCCGGTGGGCCGTGGCCGTGTCGAAGACGTCGGGGCGGTAGCTGATGTCGAGGCGCAGCCGGGGGCCGGGCACCGCGAGCAGGCTCAGGGGGTAGTGCATGGTGCCGGTGGCCGCCGTGTCCTCCAGGAGGCGGACGCGGATGTCGCCGAACCGCTGCTCCAGGCCGTCGTGGTCGAAGGGCGCGTTCTCGAACACCACGGCGGTGTCGAACAGGTCCTGCCCGCTGCCCAGGGCGCGCCGCACGGCGGTGAGCCCGAGGTGGTGGTGCGGCATCAGGGCGGCCTGCTCGTCCTGCACGCGGGCCAGCAGGTCGGCCAGCGGCTCGGCGGGGTCGAGCCGGACGCGCACCGGCACCGTGTTGATCAGCAGCCCGACCATGCCCTCCACGCCGGGCAGCTCCGGCGGGCGCCCGGAGACAGTGGTCCCGAACACCACGTCCTGACGTCCCGTCACATGTCCGACGAGCAGCGCCCAGGCGCCCTGCACCAGGGTGTTGACGGTCAGGCCGCGCCCGCGGGCCAGCGCGGTCAGGGCGCCGGTGAGGCCCTCGGGCAGCCACTCCACCACCCGCAGCGGGAAGCGGTCGGAACGCCGGGTGTCGTCCGGGGCGACCAGGGTGGGCTCGTCCACGCCGTCGAGTGCGGTGCGCCAGGCGTCCTCGGCCGCCGCCCGGTCCTGCGCGGCCAGCCAGCTCAGATGCCGGTGGTGGGGCGGGGCGGGCGGCAGGGCGCCGCTGGTCCCGACGCCGGCCGCGTGGCGGGCGTACAGCTCGCACAGGTCGCGCAGGACCAGCGGCAACGACCAGCCGTCGACGACGAGATGGTGGTGGGTGAGGACCAGGACGTGCCGCTCGGCGCCCGTGCGGACGAGGGTGAGGCGAACCAGGGGCGGCTTGGCCGGGTCGAAGCGGCGCTCCTGGTCGCGGGCGAGCAGGCCGGTCAGGGCCGCCTGCCGCTCGGCCTCGGGCAGCGCGCTGAGGTCGGCCTCCTCCCATGCGGGCGTGCCGGTGGCGGGGACGATCTGCACGGCCTGGCCGCCGGCGCGTTGCAGGAAGCCCGCGCGCAGGGCCGGATGCCGGGCGAGGAGATCCGCCCCGGCGGCCCGCAGGGCGGGGACGACGAGGGGCCCGGTGAGCTCCAGGCAGGTCTGGACGGTGTAGACGTCGGCGCCCTCGGTGTCGTAGACGCAGGACGGGAAGGGGAGCTTGTGGCCCGCTGGATTATCGAAAAGGCAAACGTCCGCAAACCGATTAAGCGGCTGTGG
>NZ_JBNNJZ010000312.1:0-9799 GCF_050270335.1 Streptomyces sp. NPDC059900 | reverse complement strand
GGCCGCCTGGAGATCAGGCGGCACCGGACCGGCGCTTCCTCGTGCACGGGCTGCGCGCGGTGCTCCGCAGCGGCTCAGCTTCCGCCGCTCACCCGGCCCTGCAACAGCCGCGAGAGCGCCGAGTGCACGTCGTCCAGGGAGCGCTCCGGCTGGAAGGCCTGCCAGTCGAGCGCCGCCACCAGGACCATCCCGACGAGCGCGGCGGCCGTCAGGGGGATGTCGATCTCCTCGCTGAGTTCGCCGTTCTCGACGCCCGCGCGCAGGACGTCCTCGACGACGGCCACGGCCTGCTGCCTGACCACCATCAGGGTGGACTGCCAGGCGCGGTTCGTGCGCCACAGCTCGGCGACGTACAGCTGGGTGAAGGCCGGATAGCGGTCGATGAAGACCAGGCCCGCCCGGATCATCGCGTCGAGCGCGTCGACCTGCCGGCCGCCGCCGCCCGCGGCCTGCTCGGCCGCCTCCTTCAGAGAGGCGGTGAGCAGCCCGACGCCGTGCCGCAGGAGCTCTTCGAAGAGGACCGACTTGCTCGCGAAGTTGTAGTAGACCGTGCCCTTCGCGACCCCGGCCCGCTCGGCGATCTCGTCGACCGTCGTGGCCGAGAAGCCCTGCTCCGCGATGAGCGTGACGGCCGCTTCGTAGAGCTTCTGCCGGGTGGCCTCTCGCCGGGTGCTGGTTGCGCTGCTGTCCATGGGCCCGATTCTCACAGGTCTTGGCGCCCGCACAGGCGCGGTCGCGGGTCTCACAGGCTCAGCTCCGGGTGCAGCCGGTCCAGGGTCCACACCTGCTTGCGGCGCGCGGAGAGCGCCGTGAGCGCCAGGGCGCCCGCGGTGAACGCCGTGAGGACCACGCAGGCCTGCCACACCGGGCCGAGCCCGCCGCCCGTGATGAGCCTGCGCAGGGCGTCGACGACGTAACTCATCGGCAGGAAGGGGTGGATCGCGCCGAAGAAGGACGGACTCGTCTGGACGGGGTACGTGCCGCCCGCCGAGGTCAGCTGGAGCATCAGGACCGCGAGGACGAGGATCCGCCCCGCAGCTCCGAAGCGCGCGTTCAGCCACTGCACGATCGCCGCGAAGCAGCACGTCACCAGGCAGAGGAAGCCCACCGTCCCGGCCGCCCGCGCCATCTGCAGGCCGAGCCCCCAGTGCAGGACCGACATCAGGGCCGCCGTCTGGAGCACGCCGAGAGCGGCGACCGGCAGCCAGCCCGCGAACGCGATCCGCCAGGCTGAGGCGCCCGCGGCGAGCGCGCGCCGGTTGAGCGGCTGGATCAGCATGTACGCCACCATCGCGCCGACCCACAGGGACAGCGGGATGAAGTACGGGGCGAAGCCCGTGCCGTAGTTGGGCGCCTTGTGCATCGACTGGGAGGCGAGCTGCACCGGGTCGGCCATGACGTCGGTGCGCTGGTCGCGGTCCTTCTTGTCGTAGTCGGGGATCTTCTTGACGCCGTCGTGCAGCCCGCCGGACAGCTTTCCGGAGCCGTCGGCCAGCTTGAACATGCCGCCCTTGAGGTCGGTCGCGCCCGTCTCCAGCTTGCCGATGCCCGTGTCCAGGTCGTTGACGCCGGTCTTGGCGGTGCCGAGGCCGGTGTGCAGCTTCTTGGCGCCCTTGGCGACCTTCCCCGCGCCCGTGTTGAGGTCGTTGATCTGGGTGACGGCCTTGTCCAGGTCCTCGTCGAGGCGGGGTGCGCGCTCGGCGAGCTCCCGCGACTTCTTCTCCAGCGTGGCCAGGTGCTTGTCGAGCTTCTTGACGTCGCTGTCCTGGTCCTCGACCACGGTGTTCATGTCGTCGGCGATGGCCGACACGTTCTCGGCGGCCGTCTTGGCCTCCTTGAGCTTCGGGCAGGCCGGGTCGGGCACCGGGGAGTCCACGCAGCGCTCGGTGTAGAAGCCGCCGATGGTCTCGGAGCCCTTCTTGGCCCCTTCGGCCGCCACGGGCGCGAGCTTGACCCAGGTGTCGAGGTTGTGGCGCAGGGCCTTGGAGGAGTCGGCGACGAGCCGGGCGGTGTCCCCGATGGTCTTGCCGTTGTCCTTCAGGAAGGGCCGTACCTGGCCCGCGGTGCCGTTGACCTTGTCGGCCAGCTTCTGGGTGCCGTCCGAGACCTTCTTCGAGCCGTCTTCCAGGTCACCGGCGCCCTTGTCGAGCTTCTTGATGCCGCCGGCCAGATCGCCGCTGCCGTCCTTGGCGTCCTTCAGGCCGGTCGCGAGCTTCTTCGAGCCCTTCTTGGCCTCGCCGATGCCGTTGTCGAGCTTGTCGGCACCCTTGGCGGCCTTCTCGGTCGCCCCGTGGATGTCGGAGAACGAGATGAAGATCTTGTCCAGGAAGGAGCGCGACGCCTTGGTGGAGGCCGCCGTGCGCACCTCGGAGAAGACCGTGCGGGAGATCTGCCCGACGATGTAGTTGTTGGCGTCGTTCGTGTGCACCTGGAGCGCGCCCGTCTCCGGGGAGTCCCCCGAACTCGACGCCACGCGCTTGCTGAAGTCCGACGGCATCGTCAGGGACAGGTAGTAGGTCCCGTCCTCGACACCCTTGCGAGCCTCGGCGGAACTCACCTCGTGCCAGTCGAAGGTCTTGCTGTCCTCCAGGCCGTCCACGATGCCGTCGCCCACCGCGAGCTTCTTGCCCGCGGCCGTGGCTCCCTCGTCGTCGTTGACGAGCGCCACGGGGATCTTGTCGAGACGGCCGTACGGGTCCCAGAACGAGCAAAGGTACAGCGCGCCGTACAGCAGGGGCAGCAGCAGGAGTGCGACGAGCGCCGCGCGCGGCAGCTTCCCCCTGCCGAAGCGCCTGAGCTCAAGCGCGGCCAGCTTCGGCGAGCGCATCCGCCGTCTCCTTGTCGTCGTCGTCGTCGGCTGTATCGGCGTGGTCGTTGCCGGTCGCAGCCGTGGTGGTCTTGCGCTCCGTGGACACGGTGACCGCGTCGTCGGGCGCTTCGTTGCATACGGCCACGACGGTGATGCCGCTCTCCGTGAGGGACCGCAACAGGGCCCAGGCCTCGTCCCGTTCGGCGTCCGACAGCTTCAGGTCGACGTCGTCGACGCCGAGCAGCAGGGGCCGCCCGATCAGGGCCAGGGCCACCGAGAGCCGCAGCACCTCCAGGCGTTCCAGATCGCGTACGGAGGTTCGCCGTCCCTTGGGCAGCGACTCCGTGTCGAGCCCGGCGGCGCTCAGCGCGGTGTCGATCCGCAGCCGTGCCTCGGCGGCACGCTCGGCGCGGGGCTTCAGCAGGGCCCGCAGCGAGCCGCCGAACCGCCGCTGGAGGAGCGCCCGTTCGCGCAGATGCTCGGCGACGGTCAGCGCCGGGTCGAGGTCCGTCACGCCGGGCACGGGGCCCAGCGCGCTGATCCGCCGGACCGCCGCGAGCTGCTTGGGCAGCCGGAAACCGCCCACGCGGGCCTCGCCCTCCGTCGGGCGCATCCGTCCGGTGAGCGCGAGCAGCAGACAGGTGCGGCCCGACCCCGACGGCCCCTCGACCGCGATCAGCGATCCGGCTTCAGCCTCGACGCCGACCTCGCGGAACGCCCAGCCCCGCGGCCCCTTGAGTCCGAAACCCCGCGCTGTGACGGCGGCTCCCCGCGCGTCGTCGTTCGGCCCGTCCACAGTTCCCCCCTCGCGTCGTGTCCCCGGGCCCGCTTCTCCTCGCGGGCCCCTTTTTGAACTGACTGGTCAGTGCAAAAACTAACGCGAACCCGCGATCGGGGCAAAGTCGCAGGTCAGGGCCGATTGTCAGTGGCGTACTACACGATGTGCACATACGGCCACAGAGCCGTTACGCGACGACAGGAGGTTCGTCATGGCCAGCACTTCCGCAGCAGCCGCACGTCGGCACCGCCCCGTCGGCCCTGCCCCCTCACTGACCGGCCCGGCGAGTGACGTGCACCCCGTCCTGCGCCGGGCCACGGCCCCGCCCGCCGCACTCGAACTCCTCGCCCAGGCCCGCGCCGGCATCGACGAGGCCGCGCACCTGGAGACTCCGAACGAGCGCTACGCCACCGCCCACCTCGCGGCCCTGCGCACCGCCGCCGCCGTCCTCGCCGCCCGCGGCCGCCCCGAAGAGACTCCGCGGCGCAGGCAGCGCATCCGCAGCGCCTGGGAAGTGCTCCCCGAGATAGCCCCCGAACTGACCGAATGGAGCGCCCTGTTCGCCTCCGGCGCGCCGCGCAGGGCCCGCGCGGAGGCCGGCATACAGGGCGCGGCCAGCATCCGGGACGCGGACGACCTGCTGCGTGACGTGGCGATGTTCTTGCGCCTCGTCGAGCGGATGCTCGTCCTGCAGCCCGTGCTGCCCCAGCCCAGGCAGGAGCCGCCGGACGGGAGCAGGGACGGGAGCCGGGAGGGGTGACCGGGCAGCAGGCCGAAGGCAATAGGGTGGGAGCGCCCGCACCCTCCTTGCCGCCGCACAGGCCGGCGGAGGGAACCCCCTAGCTCCGCCGCGGACGTGCGGCGGACGCGCCGAGGAGTCAACTGCCGTGTCGGACCCGATGCGCCCCCGCGCTTCTCTCCGTACCGCCGTGGTCTGGGAGGTCCTCAAGGACGCCCTCGACCGCCGGGTCAAGGCCACGGGCCGGGAGTCACACTCCCTCGACGTGCTCGACACCGGAGGCGGCAGCGGCAACTTCGCCGTGCCCGTCGCCAGCCTCGGCCACCGCGTCACCGTCGTCGACCCCAGCCCGAACGCCCTCTTCGCGCTGGAGCGCCGGGCCGCCGAGGCGGGCGTCGCCGACCGGGTGCGCGGCGTCCAGGGCGACGTACACGGCCTCTTCGACGTCGTGGAGCGGGCCGGGTTCGACGCCGTCCTGTGCCACGGCGTCCTGGAGTACGTGGACGACCCCGCCGAGGGCGTGCGCAACGCGGTCGGCGCGCTGCGCCCCTCCGGCACCCTCAGCCTGCTCGCGGCCGGGCTCGGCGGCGCCGTGCTCGCCAGGGCGCTCGCGGGCCACTTCACCGAGGCCAGGCAGGCGCTGGACGACCCGGCGGGCCGCTGGGGCGACGGCGACCCCGTGCCGCGGCGTTTCACCGCCGACCAGCTCACCGATCTGGTCGAGGGCGTGGGCATCAGGGTCGACGCGGTGCACGGAGTGCGGGTCTTCGCCGACCTCGTTCCTGGCGTCCTCGTGGACACCGAGCCGGGTGCCCTGGAGGCGCTCCTCAAGCTGGAGGCTGCCGCCGCCGAGCTCGCCGCCTTCCACTCCGTGGCCACCCAGTTGCATGTGCTGGGCGAGACCAGGGATGCCGAAGAGGGCTGACATCCGCCCTGGCTGCCCCGCTGATCAGCAGCGCAGCCGCACATGGAGTACGGCACATACCCCCCGAACGGGCTATGGGCGCCGTATGATCGAGGCAGACCGTCCGGCATGCCGGGTCGGCCGCTGGGGAATGCACGCTTCAGCGAGCCGGAGCGGCAGGGCGGTCCGGTTTGGCGAAGTTGGCGCAGAGGGGCGGGTTTCACGGGGGCGATTCCCTGCCTATCCTGAAGGGGACCCCCGGTCGCCCCGGCGACTGCACGATGAGGAGGACTCCGTGCCGCTCTCGGAGCACGAGCAGCGCATGCTCGAGCAAATGGAGCGAGCGCTGTACGCCGAAGATCCCAAGTTCGCGACAGCGCTCGAGGGAAGCGGGCTGCGTACGTACACCCGGCGACGGGTCTACCAAGCGGTCGCGGGCTTCCTTGTGGGTATCGCCCTTCTCATGGCCGGAATGGTCGCCCAGCAGATCTGGGTGAGCGTGGTGGGATTCCTCGTCATGCTGGGATGTGCGGTGCTCGCCGTCACCGGATGGCGCAAAGCGCCCAAGCCAGGTGAACAGCCGGCTTCCGGTACGCAGGCGGCACCGGGCAGCGCCCCGTCCCGTCGGCAGACCAGGCAGCGGAAGTCGATGATGGACCGGATCGAGCAGCGTTGGCAGCGCCGCCGCGACGAACAGGGCCAGTGAGCTTCCAGCTCTTCAGCAGTAAGCCAGCCGTCGGCCTCACCGAGGTCGGCGGCTGACACGCGTAACGGCTGACGGCCGACACGCGGCGCGGGGGCTGATGGCCGACACCCGCAGGAGCTGACAACTGACATGCGTAAGGGGTGACCGCCCAGGCGGTCACCCCTTACGCATGCCCTGAGACCCCCGGCCGGTGCCCGGCTCAGCCCTCCTGCTGCGGCGAGGGACCCGACGGCTTCCGCAGGGCCGCCCACCGCCCGGCGAGCCACGCGGACGACCGCTCCTTGAGCCCCGCCCAGCGGTCCGAGACCGCCCACACCACCCGTGCGGCCGAACGGGGCGCGAGCAGTGCCCGCAGCCGGGCCGGACGGCTCGACGTGGCCCACAGCCCGTCGGACACCCGGCGCACGTCGTCGGCCAGACCGGCGGTCGGCTGCGGCCGTGGCGCGTAAAGCACCTGCTCGACCGCGGCGGCCAGGCGATGGACGGACTCCGCGGGCGCAGCCGTGAGCTCCCCGATACGGACGATCCGGGCCGCCGCCTTGCGCGGGGTCTGCGACTCGTCCGGCGTGATCCCGTGGTCCCAGGCCGTATCGGTCACTTCGAGCCAGGCGGCCAGGGTCCGCGCGGCCCCGTCGGCCTCGGTGCGGCCGGGCGACCCCAGACGCACCGCACGGATCCGCTTGCGCCACAGCATCGGCAGCAAGGGCACTCCGATGACCACGACCGCCCCCAGGGCCACCAGCATGATCATGCCGAGCGGGAACCCGCCGCCGCCCGAGCCGCCCGCGACCGCCGGGGCCGAGCTCGCGCAGCCGCCCTGCTTCTGCTGGTCGGGCGGGCAGCTCGCGGAGGCGGAGGGCTCGTCGGAAGGAGCCGACGACGAACTCGGCTCGGGCACCGCCGGGTCGCTCGCGCCGTCCGACGGGGTGTCCGGGCGGGTGTACTCGGGCACCGTGCCGCGGTTGGGGGTCGGCTCGAAGCGGGTCCAGCCCACGCCCTCGAAGTACAGCTCGGGCCAGGCGTGCGCGTCCCGCAGACCGACCGACATGGAACCGTCCGCCTGCGCGGCACCGGGCGTGAAGCCCACCGCGACGCGCGCCGGGATGCCCAGCGTCCGCGCCATCGAGGCCATGGCGAACGAGAAGTGGACGCAGAAGCCTTCCTTCTGCTGGAGGAAGCGCGCTATCGCCGCCGGGCCGCTGCCCGCCCGTACCTGCGTGTTGTACGTGAAGCCGCCCTCGGAGGCGAAGTAGTCCTGGAGCTTGACGGCCTTCTCGTAGTCGTTCGCGGTGCCCTTGGTGATCCGGCGTGCCTCCGTCGCCACCACGGACGGAAGAGTGTCGGGCACCTTCGTGAACTCGTCAGCGAGCTGCTTGGGCGGCTCGGAAGCGCCCGCGAGCTGTTCTGCCGTCGGCTGCACGATGAGGCTCTTGACCTCGTACTGCGCGCCGCGCGTGGTCTGGCCGCGGTCGCCGACCAAGGCGCGCCCCACCGGCTCGTAACGCCAGCGACCGTTGATCTTCACCTCGCTCGCCGGGTAGGGCATCGGCAGCCAGTTCTGGGCGTAGCTGTCGGCGGCGGAGATGTTCGTCTGGATCTCGCTCCTGGGGACGTCGGGGTAGAGCCCCGGCGGGTCCTCCAGGCGCGAGGGCACGTCCTCGATGCTCCGGACGGTGGTCTTCCAGGCCGTCCCGTCGAACTGGTCGAGGGAGACGATCCGCAGGTAGAGGTTCTGGGTGTCCTTGGCGTTCGTCTTGTACGAGATGACCTCGCGGTCGTCCGGTTCGTTCAGGCTGTCCTGGAGCGCGACCAGCGGATTCACCGCGGAGATCGTGCCGCCACCGCCGGAACCCGAGCCTCCGGCACCGCCGGAGCCGTCGAGGAGACCGCCGTCCAGGGCGGGCAGCGCGAGCGGTACCACCAGGGCGATGCCCAGGGCGACCGCGCCGATGCGCCGCCCCGTGCGGACCGGCGCGATCGCGCCGCTGTCGGTCTCAAGTCCCCCCGAGATCCGGCCGGGAGCGCGCGCAGCGCCCCCGAAGACCCGACCCCACTGGGAGAGCCGGTCCCGCCCCTCCGCGAGGAGCAGCAGCAGATACCCGGCAGCCGCGAGCAGGAACCACAGCCACCCCGCCCCGTCCCCGGAGAGCCCCGCGGCGACGGAGTACAGCGCGAGCAGCGGAAGACCGGCGGGCGCGGCCGTACGGAACGTCACCGCGAGGGCGTCCACCGCGAGGCCGATCACCAGGACGCCGCCGACCAGCATCAGGCGGATGCCGTCGCTGAGCGGCGCCGGTATCGCGTACTGCCCGACGTCGTTGCCGCCCGCCTCCAGGAGCAGCCCGAACTCCCGGATCACGTCGGGCCCCGGGATCACCCCGCCGATCGCCTGCTCACGGGCGAACACCAGGGTGAGCAGCAGGAGCGTCACCAGGGCCTGCACCGCGACCGTGACCGGCCGGGCCAGCGGGACCCGCCGGGTGAGCGCGCCCACGCCGCTCTGCAGCGCGAGCAGGATGGCCGCCTGGACGAACCACGTCGCCGGATCGACGAGCGGCAGCAGCGCCCCCGATGCCATCAGCGTCGCCGCCGTGGCACAGAGCGCGAGTCGCGCGCGCCCACTCATGAACGTCCCCCTGTTGTCGTACGCGTCGTGCGTGCCGTACGCCTTGTGCCCGTGGTCCCGCCGGACGGGTCGCCGCTCATCCCCAGCCCCCGGTCGTCGTCCCCGCCGCCGGAGCCGGGCCCGAGCTCGTACGCATGTGGTCCGCCTGCTTCCACAGGTCCACCAGGGCGACACCCGGAGGCACCGCCACGGCCGTCCAGCCCGCCTCGCGCAGCATGCGGAGCCGCTCGTCGCCGGGGCCTCCGGGAGCGCCGCCGGGGCCGTGGGCCCAGGCCGTGCTGTCCAGGACGAAGGCGACCGCGGCCCCGCTGCGCTGGCGCATCTTGGCGGCCACCGTGGCCTGCTCCTCGTCGAGGTCGCCGAGGAAGGCGATGAGCAGGCCTTCGTTGCCCCCGCGCAGGACGTCGTACGCGGGCGAGAGGCCCGCGCCGTCCGAATGGTCGATCACCGCGAGGGTGTCCATCATCAGGCCCGCCGCGTCGGCCGACTCCTGGCTGGCGCCCGCGAACCCGTCCGAGCCCTCGCCGGGCACGGAGTTGCCGGTGTCGGTGAGCAGCCGGACCGAGAAGCCCCGCTCCAGCATGTGCACCAGGGCGGACGCCGTGCCCGCCACCGCCCACTCGAAGGCCGAGTCGGGCCCCGCGCCCCGGAAGGCGTGCGCCCGGGTGTCCAGGAGCACCGTGCAGCGGGCCCGCTGCGGCTGTTCCTCGCGGCGCACCATCAGCTCGCCGTAGCGGGCCGTGGAGCGCCAGTGGACGCGGCGCAGGTCGTCGCCGTGGCGGTAGCCCCGCGGGATCACGTCGTCCTCGCCCGCGAGGGCAAGGGAGCGGTTGCGCCCGTCGCCGTACCCCTTGGCCTCCCCGGACAGCCGCACCGCGGGCAGGGCCTCCACGCGCGGGATGACCGTCAGGGTGTCGTACGTCGAGAAGGAGCGGGTCAGTTCGCACATCCCGAAGGGGTCCGTCAGGCGCAGCTGGAGCGGCCCGAGCGGATAGCGCCCCCGCAGGTCCGAGCGGACGCGGTAGGACACCTCCCGGCGGCCCCCCGCCTCCACCCGGTCGAGCACGAACCGGGGCCGCGGCCCCAGGACGTAGGGCACCCGGTCCTGGAGCATCAGGAGGCCCGTGGGCAGCCGGGAGACGTTGTCCATCCGCAGATGGACGCGGGCCTCCGAACCGGCGGGCACGCGCGCGGGGGAGAGCCTGCGGCTGCCCGCGACGCGGTAGCGGGTGCGGTA
>NZ_JBNNJZ010000311.1:0-9817 GCF_050270335.1 Streptomyces sp. NPDC059900 | reverse complement strand
CCCTCCGGCTTCCCGGAGGGCGCTCTTCGTGTCATGCCCTGCGTAAGCTGCCCTGCCACGTGTGCGCGGGCCGCGTGGGACGAGGGGAGAGCATCATGCACCGAACGGGTATCCGGGCCATGGCCCTGAGCGGAGTGGCGGTACTCGGTCTTGCCGTCGGGTGCGGCGAGGGCGCCGGGCAGAGCAAGGACGCCGGCGGCGGGGCCGCGCAGCAGATGAGCCGGGCCTCCACCGGTGACCACCGCTACCCCCTGGAGAAGAGCGACATCCCCTGGAGCGGCAGCCCCAGCCCTTTCAACGCACAGGTCAAGCTCGCCGACGGGCGGCGCGTGGCGATGCACTACATGAAGGGCAAGGGGCTCCTCGTGCAGGACTACAGCCCCAAGGCCAAGGGCTGGTCCAAGTCGGCCCTCGTGTACAAGACGGAGACCGACGCCTGCCAGGGGATCACGCTCAAGGCCAAGGACGGAACGGTCGCCGCCTTCGGGGACTTCGGCGTGTACTGCGCGGACGGCGAGCCGCCGACCGAGTCGGTCGCCGCCGTCGCCACGGGACCGCTGACGAAGTGGGCCACGCACCTCACGAAGGACTTCGACGGCTGGGAGAAGATCGCCGTCGCCGCGGGCGGCAAGAAGGCCGTCTTCAGCCGGGGCACCGACCGGCTCACCTGGACCAAGGCAGGCGGCTTCCCCGCCGCGGGCTGAATTCGCGGACACAGGCATAGCGGGGGGAGCCACGGACCGTCTATCCGGGTGAGGGGGGCACCAGGCCCGCCGGGGAGCGAAGGTGACGATGGATGCCCAGGCCCAGGAGAGCTTCCGGGACTTCGTGGAGACCCGGACACCGGCGCTGCTGAAGACCGCCGTCCTGCTCAGCGGCGGCGACCGGCACGCGGCCGAGGACCTGTTGCAGAACGCACTGGTCAAGGCCGCGGGCCGCTGGCACAGGATCGACGACCCGGAGGCGTACGTCCGGCAGATCCTCTACCGGCAGCAGGTCAGCCGCTGGCGCCTGAAGTGGCCGCGGCGCGAACTGGCCGTCGCCGAGCCGCCGGAGAGCGCCGTACGGGACGGGGCGGGCGCCGCCGAGCTGCGGATCGTGATGCGGGCGGCGCTCGCCCGGCTCACCACGCGCCAGCGCACCGTACTGGTTCTGCGCTACTTCGAGGACCTGCCGGAAGCCGACGTGGCCCGGCTCCTCGGCTGCTCGGTCGGCACCGTGCGCAGCACCACGCACCGGTCGCTGGCCAAGCTGCGCGGCCTCGCCCCAGAGCTGGCGGCGCTCGACGGACCGGACTCCGGCCCCGGCGGGCAGCCGTCCCGTGACCCCTTGCCCGTGTCGTCCGTGGAGGTACAGCCGTGAACGTGGAAGAGCTGGTGCGCGAGTCGCTGAGGGAGCAGGCGGACGACGGCGTGCGGCCCCCGGCCGGGTTCGCCGACCGGGTCCTGACCGCCAGGCGGCGCCGCAGGACCCGCACCATCGTGGGCATCGCGGTCGCCACGACGGCGGTCCTCGCCGCCGCGGTGGCCGTGCCCGCGCTGGACTCCCAAGACGAGGACGTACGCCCGGCGAGCGACGCCCAGACCCGCGATGTCATCGCCCACCCCGACCAGTCGCCGCCGCGCGATCTGATCGCGGCGGGCAACACCGCGCTCGCCGCGTTCTATACGACCAAGGCCAAGGACCAGCCCAACGGCGACCGGCTCATCACCCGCACCTACGGGCTGCTCGACCAGAAGACGGGAAAGTACGAGAAGGCTCCTGCCAAGTGGGCCTGGATCGACGTCGCGCCCGGCATGCGTACCGCGGCCGTCCTGGAGGGCGAACTCCCCGCCCGGCGCATCGGCGTCCTGGACCTGATCACCGGCAAGGTGGAGCGCTGGATCCCGGTCAAGCACCCGGTGGCGGGCGTCAGCTGGTCCCCCGACGGCAGCAAGCTGGTCGCCACCGCGTACAGCAAGAATCCCGACCGGCGGTTCGACATGCCCGGCGACGGCCCGGAGGACCAGCCCCAGGGGCACGGCAGCCGGACCGGGTTCTACGTGGTCGACGCCGCGTCGGGCGACACGGGAACGTTCCGCGAACTGACCCAGAAGAAGAACGAGTTCGGTTTCTTCGACGGCAACCCGCGTGAGGACCTGAGCTGGAGCCACGACGGCAAGCTGCTCTACGTACAGCTGGCGATGGGGGCGGACGGCGAGAACCGCGCCTGGTACACGCTGAAGGGCGGCAAGGCCGTGGCCCCCGCCGCCGAGAAGTACGCGGGCTGGCCCGAGGCGGGCCTGTCGCCCGACGGCAAGCTGCTCGCCACGGACGGCAACAGCAAGGGGTCGGCGATCCGCGACCCGCGGACCGGCAAGGAGATCACGAAGGTGCCGGGGCAGCAGCTGCTCGCCTGGGCCGACAACAAGCGGATCATCGCGTGGGGCTGCGACCCGGCCAAGTGCGGCGGCAAGGGCGAGTTCCGCAATCAGCTCCTGCTGGTGACCGTCGGCAGCAAGAAGGCCGTGCCGCTCAGCGACTTCCGCAAGGCGTCGGCGACCTATCCGGGCCGCTGGTCACCCCTGTTCGCCGCGCGCTGACACGGGCGGCTGCGCCTGCCGCAGCGCGTCGTACGCAGCAAGCAGCCCGTCGGTCGCCTCGCGGTCGGCGGGCCGCAGCGGTGCGCGGACGGGACCGCCGGGCAGACCGAGTGCGCCGAGCAGCGCCTTGGAGGTGACCGTGCCCGGAAGGCCCGCGTCCATGGTCAACTCGATCAGTTCCATGGCCTGGTGCTGGAGCCCGCGGGCCCGGCCGGTGTCGCCCGCGTCGAACGCGTCGATGATCGAGCGCAGGTGCCGGGGCACGGCATTGGCCACCGTGCTGATGTACCCGGCGCCGCCCACCGCGTACAGCGCGAGGATGAGTTCGTCGCAACCCGTGTAGTAGGCCAAGTCGGTGCGCGAGAGGACCTTCTGGGTGCCCATCAGGTCGTAGGCGCAGTCCTTCACGGCGACGATCCGGGGATGTTCCGCGAGCCGCAGCATCGTCTCCGGTTCGATGCGGGTTCCGGTGCGCCCCGGGATGTCGTACAGCGCGATCGGGAGCCCGGACGCATCGGCGACCTCCAGGAAGTGTGCCTCGACGGCGTCCTGCGGCGGCCTGCTGTAGTAGGGAGTGACCACCAACAGGCCGTCCGCGCCCACCTTTTCGGCCTGGAGTGCCATCTCCACGGTGTGCCGCGTCGCGAAGCTGCCGACGCCCGCGACGATCGCCGCCCGGTCGCCGACCGCCTCGGCGACGGCTCGTACGAGTGCGGCCTTCTCTTCGTCGGACGTGGTGGGGGATTCGCCGGTGGTGCCGGAGAGCACGAGGCCGTCGCAGCCGTCGGCCACCAAGTGCTCGGCGAGCAGCTGCGCGCCGTCGAGGTCGAGCACTCCGTCCGCCGTGAAGGGCGTGACCATCGCGCACAGGGCGCGGCCGAAAGGGGGAGGCGTTGCTGAGGGAGGGGTCATAGAGGCAGTGTCGGTACGCCGACGCTGAAGCTCCACTTAATTCTGCTACGAGATATGAGAAAGGAGCGCTACGAGGTTGCGGAGAGTGGACAGCGGCGCACTAGTGCCAACTCGCCCCCGTATGGGCCACCATGGGGGCGTCGGTAGTCGCAGGACGGCCGCTCGGCAGCGCGGCCGGTCACAGGAGGCGTCATGAGGCTGGGCAAGGCACTCGCCACCGGGATCGCCGAGGAAACCCCGCAGGACCGGCTGCGGCAGGAACAGTCCGAGCGGCACGCGCAGGCGGAACCCGAACGGACGGCGGCGGCCGAAGAGCCCGCCGCCGAGCGGCCCGCGGCCGGAGTCCCGGCAGTCCGGTGAGGCTGCGGCTCCCCGAGGAACGCCCGACGGAGCCGCCGACCGGATACAAGATCGCCCGCCTGGCGCTGTCGCACGACGGCGCCAGGGCCGGGTTCACCGGCGTCTCCCTGGGCGCGGCCCTGCCCTACGGCGCGCTCGACGCGGCCCGCTGCGTCTACGGCCGGCGGCACAAGGTCCCGCACCGACGCTGCGACTGCGGTTTCCACTGCGCCCACGAGCGCGCCGCGGCGGAGGCGTTCCTGTGCACCGGCGAGCACCGGGGGGCCGCGCTGCTCGAAGTGACGGTCCTCGGCGCGTACATCCGTTTCGAGCGCGGCTTCCGGTACGCACGCCAGCGGGTGCGCACCGTGACGGTGCGGCCGTGCGGCTGCGGCGCGCGGGCCGCGGTGCTCGCGGACGCAGGGTGGGGCAGGCCGGGGTGGCGGGTGGTCGAGGGGGCGTGTGCCGCCTGCGTGGGCAAGCGCATGGCGCTGCGGCTCACCGAGTTCGCCCGCCTCGCGGGGGAGGGGCTCACGGTCACCGCGGCACGCCCCGACACCGTGCCCGGTTCGCCCGCGGAGGCCATGGGGGTGCCCGAACTCGTCGCCGAGGCGGCGCTCCTCCAGGCGCGGCTCGACGTGTTCCAGGGCGAGCTGGCACGTCTCTCGGAGGACGAGAAGGGGTAGCGGTGCGGCGTCCGGCGTGAACGGCGTCGTCGCCCGGGTTGACCTCAAGTTTGCTTGAGGTAGCAGTGTGTGGGTCGCGGGCCAGGCCCCGCCCACACGCTGAAGGAGCAGACCATGAAGACGTTCACCGATGCCACGACCCTCCCCGACCCGGCAGGCGCGTACGACGGACTCGTCTTTCTCAGTACGTGGAGCACGGGCACCCCGCAGCGGCAGCGGGCGACGGTCGACGCGATCGCCGGAGCCTGGGCGAGCCGGCCGTGGCCGCACGAGGGCCTGCTGTCATACACCGTGTACACGGGCGCGGACGGCTCGACGGTGGCGCACCGCTCGCAGTGGCGGGACGAGGAGGCGTACCAGGACTTCTTCGCCCGCGGCAGGGACGAGCGGAACGCCGAGATCGACGAGGCGGTGCCGGGCATCGAGCGGCTCGGGCTGCACAAGACGCGGCTGCGGGACGGGGTGGCGCGGGCCGCCGGTGACGACCGGGCGGTCGGTGCGGTCGTGATCACCGAGGGGGATCGTGACGCGGTGCCGCAGGCCGCGCCGGGGCTGATCTCCGTCCACTTCCACGAGACGACGGACGGCGCGCGGGTGATCAACTACGCGGAGTGGGAGAGCGGCGAGGGGCTGCCCGAAGAGGGCACGTACCGCCTGGCGTACGGCTTCGGACCGGAGCGCTGAGCGCCGCGCTTGCGGCGCGTACCGGCGGCCGAGTGCCCCGCCTGTTCCGCATCTGGCGGACGCCCGGCCTCCGCGGCCGACTGCCCTGGACGAAAATATGGGGCGGTGGGACGGTGGAATCTCCGTGCGGGGGCGGGCGCAGGGGACCTCGGCCCTCCGGGCAGCACCAGGGAGTCGCCATGGCCACCGGCAAGGAGTTCGAGATAGAGCGGGAGTTCGAGGTCGACGCCTCTCCCGCCGAGGTCTGGGACGCGCTCACCACCGGCACCGGCGGCTGGCTGTGGCCCATGGAGTACGAACCCCGGGAAGGCGGCGCCGCCCCCTCCGGCGGCACGGTCACCCGCTGGGATCCGCCGCACCGTCTGACCGGCCGGGTCGAGAACTCCGACGGGCTGCCGCCGGGGCAGACCCTCAACCAGCTGGACCACACCATCGAGCCGCGCGACGGCGGCCGCCGCTCCTGGGTCCGCTACGTCCACAGCGGCATCCTCACCGACGACTGGGAGAGCCGGCACGAAGCGGCCGGCAAGCACGCCGACTTCTACCTGCACACCCTGCGCCAGTACCTGACGTACTTCCCGGGCCTCCCCGTCACCTTCACGGCGCTCGAAGGCCCCGCCCCCGCCGCCGCCCCGGACGCCTTCGCCAGGCTGGGCAGGCGTCTGGGCCTGCCCGACGACGCCTCCGAGGGCGCCCGCGTCCGCGTGGACGCCCCCGGAGAACACCTCGACGCGATGATCGACTTCCGCAGCAGGCACTTCATCGGCCTGCGCACCGAAACCGCGCTGCTGCGCTTCTTCGGCCGCAACCACTTCGGCGCCCCCGTGGGCCTGAGCATCCACGACTTCGCCCCGCACGCGGACCCCAAGGGCACCGAACTGGCCTGGCGCGACTGGCTGCTCAGGCTCTACGCCTGAGGCGGGAAGGGATCACGGCCTAAACCGCAGCACCTGCGGATCGTGGTCGCTGTTCTGCTCCGCGAACTCCGCGTTGATGTGCACGCTGTCGTACGAGAAGTCGCGTCCC
The DNA here is from genome assembly GCF_050270335.1 of Streptomyces sp. NPDC059900. NCBI lineage: Bacteria > Bacillati > Actinomycetota > Actinomycetes > Kitasatosporales > Streptomycetaceae > Streptomyces > Streptomyces sp. NPDC059900. Next base: position 3,588 of record NZ_JBNNJZ010000311.1, on the reverse strand, counting down.
ACTCCGGGGCTGGTCAGGATCTGGTCGAGGACCTGGGTGTTGCCCTGGTAGACGTACGAGTAACGCTCGGAGCGGGGCAGGGACTTGACGGCCGACTTCAGCGCGCCGCCCGCCTCCAGGGCGTCGGTCGTCGCCGAGAACTCGAAGTCGTTCACGTCTCCCACGACCACCACGTCCGCGTTCTTCTGCACCTTGCGCACGTCCCGCACGAAGGCGTTCACGGCCTGCGCCTGCTGGATCCGCTTGGCCTCCGACGAGCGCACGGGCGGCTGGTGCCGCGAGGTCAGGCCCTCGTCGCCGCCCTTGGACCCGAAGTGATTGGCGACCACGATCACGGGCCGTCCCCGGAAGCGGAACTCACCGGCCAGCGGCTTGCGGCTGTCCGTCCACGCGGCGTTCGCGGGGTCGACGCGTCCCGGCGAGAGCGTCAGCGCGGCGCGCCCGGAGGAACGTACGACCCCCGTGCCCGTCGTCGCGTCGCCCTGCCCGCGGTCGGTGAAGGAGACCCGCTCGGGGTTGAAGAGGAACACCTGGCGGATGTTCCCGCCGGGCTCCCCGCCGTCCTTGTTGTTCTGCGGGTCGATGGACCGCCACTCGTAGCGCGGCCCGCCCGCGGCGGCGATCGCCTCCGTGAACTTCTTCAGGGTCGCCTCCGCCGAGACCGTCCCGTCGTTCTTCGCGCCGTTGTCGTCCTGGATCTCCTCCAGGGCGAGGATGTCGGGCGAGGCGAGATTCGAGACGACCGCCCCGGCCAGCGCGTCGAACTTCGTCTGCGGATCGGTGGGGTCGAGGTTCTCCACGTTGTACGTCGCGACGGCGAGCTCACCCTTGGCCTGCCGCCGTGTCTTCTCCCGCTCAAGACCCTTGTCCGTGACCTTGCCGAGCGTCCGGGCGACCAGCGTGTATCCGCCGAACTGGTTGAAGTCCAGCGGCCCTTCGGCGCCGCCGGACAGCGCGTCGCCGACGTTCGCCTTCGGGAAGGGCTGCTCGGAGACCGGGGCGAGCTGCTGGATCTGGAGGCGGCCGGTGTTCTGGTCGTCGTAGGACTTGTAGACCGTGCCGCCGCGCCTGCTGGGGTTCTCGTGCGGCTTCACGGTGACCCACAGCTCCGAGTACGGATCGGTGGCGCCGACCACGCGCGAGGTGCCCACGCGTACGTTCATGCCCTCCAGGGACTCGTAGAGGTCCAGGGCGTACGAGCGGGGCCGCAGCCGCAGCGCGCTGATGTCGCCGCCGTTCGCGGGGTCGCCCCCGGGCGCGTAGGCGGAGGGCACCGTCTTGGCGGTGACCGTGACGGGCGCGGGCAGCGCGTTGCCGGACGACTCGACGCTCACCGTCGGCTTCGTGATCTGGGTCAGGGACTGGTTGCCGGAGGCCTCGCCGCCGGGGACGTACTCGCTGACCGTTCCCGAGACGCGGACCGCGTCGCCCGCCTTCACCGTCAGGGGGGCGGAGCCGGTGTAGACGAAGACGCCCTCGCTGGTCGCGGGGTCGCCGTCGCCCGTGGGGTCCTGGAGCCAGAAGCCCTTCGAGCCGTACGAGCGGACGCCCGTCACGATGCCCGACACGTCCGTGACCTGCGCTCCCGCGAGGGGCGAGAGACGGGTGGTGCCCTGGATGTCGTGGACGCTCACCCCGGCGGCGGAAGCGGACGACGAGCTCACGGCGAGCAGACCGGCCGCGAGCGCGGCGGCCACCACGGCGGAGACGGCGGCGGATCTCACGGCGGGCCGGGTGGTACGGGATATGTACGGCATGGAGAGACTCCGGATGAGGGTGAGTACGTATATGAGGGGTGAGTACGCGTGAAGCGGGTGAGACGAACCGGCGGGTGCCCGGCGCTCTACGCGCGTCAATCTCTTGTGTGACCAGGGGAGTTGTCAAGGTTCGGCGGGTGTTCTCACCGTGTATGTCTTCTGACAGGGACATGAACCGGGCGGCATGGGTCCAAATCCGTCTAGGCTTCAGCCCAGCCGACCCTTCCCCCGGCTCCCGGCATTGCCCGAGCAGGGGAGGCCCCATCCTTCGGAGGAGAACCAGCCGATGTCCGTAAGTCCCGCCACCCTGCCGCCGGTGCTGCTGCACTCCGAAGCGGAACTCGCGCGGGCCGCGCTCGCCACGCCGCTGCTCTCCCGCGCCGCGCGGCTCGCCCGCTGGGCGGGGCCCGAGACGCGCGTCGGGGCGGGCGGTGAGCTCATCGAGGAGCAGCTGCCCGCGGCCGCCGCGGAGCTGGGCCTGGCGGCGGACGACCCGGACGCCGCCGCGTACGCGAGCGAGGCCTGGCGCGTGGCCGTCGACACGGGCCTGGTGGATGTCACCGACGCGGACGAGTCGGAGGGCCCTGACGGAGCAGACGCCCTGGGCACGGTGACGGCGGGCGAGGACCTCGCCGCGCTCACGTCCGGCAGCCCCCAGGACATCCTCGGCGTCTGGCTGGGCGCCCTGGACACCGTGTACGGGGACGCGACCGTGCCCGACATGGACAACCTCCTGGACGTCCTGGAGGAGAACGGCGAGATCGACTTCGAGGAGCTCGGCTGGGACCCGCAGGCGGAGGCGGACTTCCTGGACGGCGTGCTCGGCAACCTGTACCTGCTCACCGCCGGGGACGCCGGGGACGCCGGGGCGGGCGAGGGCCCGGTGCCGCTGCCCGCGCTCGCCGCGTCGATGATCGTGCCCGACGACATGGGCGAGCCGACGGACGACGTCCTGGAGCAGGTGTCGGACGCGATGATGAAGCTCGACGACCAGTTCCGGCTCTTCGAGCCGCTGGGGCTCGTCGAGTACCAGCCGGTCGACGAGGCCCTCATGGTGGACATCGACGAGGCCGACGCACCGCTCCCGGACGACGACGAGGACGTCTCGCGCTACGGCATGGTCAAGCTGACGCCGCTGGGCGTGTACGGCATCCGGGCACGCATGCTGGAGGCGGGCGTGGACGCCCCCGCGGTCGGCGATCTCGCCGACAAGGGCGCCGACGCGCTGCTCGAAGGCACGGCCGGGTTCCCGCAGGCCGCCGCCCAGGCCGAGATCGAGCTGTGGCTGGCCCGGCACGAACCGCTGCACGCGGCGCGGGAGTTGCTGGCCGCCGCGCGCGGCGGCGACGAGGGTGCGCCGCTGCGGCGGCTCCGCTGCCAGCAGGCGCTCTCGCTGGTGGGCCGCGAGGCGGAGCCCGCCCTGCGCGAGGTGCTCGACGACGCGGAGCTCGGCGGCCTTGCCCGGGTGTGGCTCGCCGAGCACGGAGCCGCCGACGTGCCCCCGCCCTCCGAGGCGCTCGTCTTCTGGCTGACCATCGACACGATCGCCGCCCAGCTCGCCGCCGAGGGCAACTCGGACGAGCTCCAGGGTCTGGTGGAGGGGCTCTCCGAGCAGCACAGCGGGTTCTTCGCCGCGGCCTGGCGGGTCGAGCACCCCGCCACCGCGGACGTCCTGGAAGCGATGGGGCGGCTGCACCCCGACAAGAAGGTGGCCAAGGAGGCCCGCAAGGCGGCTTTCAAGGCGCGCTCGCAGCAAGGCATGTGACACCGAGAACCGGCCGGGGGGGCTATCCGCCCCGGCCGGTTGTCCGGTTCAGCTCAGCACTGGTAC